>NZ_CAWMYC010000179.1:0-28292 GCF_963872035.1 Scytonema sp. HK-05 | reverse complement strand
GCTGTGGCGACGATAGTTGGCGGGTAGCTGCCTGTGACAATAGCTCGGTGCCAGGGCAATTATAAAAATAAAGCCTCTTTCTGTAACACAGAAAGAGGCTTTATTTTTATGTCCTAGTTTCTGAGGCTGTCCATAGTTGACGCTCTACACCCTGTCTCCAAAGCGATTGGTGACACATGAAGACATTGCTCGATATGTGAATAAGCAATATTGCTGAAATATTTTGTTAGAGTTGAGGTGTCAAATTAACCCTTGAGGAGTTTGATGCACACCATCCCCAAGCGCACGAACCGCGTTACTTTTGACAAAAGCAACGCAACCGATCCACAAAGGAGATTTTTGTCAAATTTGGCATATCATATTTTTACTCATAAAATCTAAAACAAGGCAAAGTCTAAATTTCCTAAATAAATTTGTCTGTTAATAATTCAGGGTTAAACTGCTATCCCTAATTCACAAATGGTAGAGCGGATAAATGATATCGCTTGGCAAGCTCATCAAGGTAGCGTTGCTGCGATTATTCAACTGTTGAACGAAAAACTAGCCTCGTCTGGTATCAGAACCAGAGCTATTTTTGACGATGGTGTCTTACAACTTCTTTGTGAGGCTCGTACGGTGGCTCAACTTGAACAATCAACTTTGGTAAAGCACATCCAGCAGATTCTCGAGTCAATTGCACCACGCAATATTTGTCGAGTCAATATCAACAGTCGTATTGTTCGGGAACAGCAGTTGCTGTGGCTAGAGGAAATTAATCGCAACCCCGAAAATCAATTGCTGTGGTCACAGGAAATTACATTAGTCAAACCTAATATTTTTAAGCAAAAAATAAAAGAATTGAAAGAGCGTACAACTCAACAAGGAAAAACAAATTTACCCAAACCTCAATTTTCTCCTCTTTCAGTAGTTACTCATAACAATAAAATCAAAAATTCTCCTGTTGGACGAATGCTAGGAGCCGCGAGCTTTTGTATGTTTTTTCTGTCGCTTGGTGTAGCTGCGTATGCTTTGCTAGGAAATAAGCTGAAAAACCCAATCCAACCAGAAACATTAAACTCTCTAGCTCCAGTAACTACCAACCAAAAACAACCTGAAGTACCGCCGCCTACTGCTAGTCCAAATGGTTCTACTTTTTCTGTAGATCCCTTTGCAGCAGCAGTACGAATTGCCAACAAAGCTTCTGCAACTGGTAAAACAGCTACAAGTTCAGCTCAGTGGTTGGATCTTGCTGCTAGGTGGCAACGGGCATCAGAATTAATGAGTGCCGTGCCACCAAACCACAGCCGCTATCAGGAAGCTCAGCTCCGCACTAAACTATACAAAAAATATAGTCAAGCTGCTGAAGAAGAATCAAAGAAAAGGTCCTCCTAAGCAATTTAAAATATGCCTACGGCACGCTACACGGTTTGCGCAACTCCGACCCACCAGGAGGCACACGTATTGAAAATGGTCAAAATGGTCAGTAGCTTAATATCAAGCACTCATTTCTAGCATTCTTTGAATTGGTCGCAATGCAGCCTCGCGGATAAACTCTTGCAAGGTGATTTCTGGAGCGCGATTTTTCATTGCCCAGTAGAGCTTTTCCAGGGTATTTAACCGCATAAAAGGACACTCGTTGCAAGCGCAGTTATTCAGCGGTGGTGCAGGTATAAAGCGTTTGTGCGGGGCTCGTTTTTGCATTTGGTGAATGATACCAGGTTCCGTAGCAACGATAAATTCTTGAGAAGAACTCTGTTCACAATATTTGAGTAAAGCCGCTGTCGAGCCGATGAAACTCGCGTGGCGCAAGACAGTAGTTTCACATTCTGGGTGGGCGATCGCCTCTGCTTGTGGGTATGCTATTTTCAACTGCACAATTTTCTTTTCAGAAAAAGTTTCATGCACAACACAACTTCCTTCCCACAGCACTAAATCTCGCCCAGTTTTTTCCATCACATACCGCCCCAAATTTTTATCTGGAGCAAAAATAATCGGCTGGTTTTTGGGAATCTGCTGGACAATTTTGACAGCGTTGGAACTGGTGCAAATAATATCGCTCATTGCCTTAATATCAGCAGAGCAGTTGATGTAAGAAACTACCAAATGGTCTGGGTGCGCCGCTTTAAAAGCCCCAAACTCTTCTTTTGGACAACTATCAGCTAAAGAACAACCAGCATTTAAATCTGGTAAAAGTACCATTTTGTCGGGATTAAGAATCTTTGCCGTTTCTGCCATAAAGTGGACACCAGCAAAGACAATCACATCTGCATTTGTATGCGCTGCTGCTTTAGCAAGCTGTAGCGAATCCCCAATAAAGTCTGCAATATCTTGAATATCCGGTTCTTGATAGTAATGTGCCAGGATAACAGCATTGAGTTCTTTTTTAAGAGTCTCAATGGCTGTAAATAAATCTAGTGGTAGATCACCCTGTTCCGTTTTTCCACGTTGAGCAAGTGCAGTCGTAAACACAGTTAGACGTTGCTGAATTTTACAAGTTTTATCTAGTGGATTCAATTATAGTAGTTTTTACCAAAAATGTTTGACGGGTGATGCTCCTCCCCCGGAATTGTGTCAAAATCCCGTAATTTTCATATGCTGGAAACAGATGGCAAGGAAAGTGGCATGACCAGTCAGAAAACAAACTCAAAAACTTTGAAAATTGCTGTAGTAGGAGATGTTCACGACCAATGGGAAGAAGAAGATGGCATTGCACTCAAGCATCTGGGTGTTGACTTAGTGCTGTTTGTTGGGGATTTTGGCAATGAGTCGGTGCAAGTCGTAAGAGCGATCGCATCCCTCGACATTCCCAAAGCAGCGGTGATGGGAAACCACGATGCCTGGTACACTGCTACAGACTGGGGACGGAAGAAGTGTCCTTACGACCGCACCAAGGAAGACTGGGTACAGCAGCAACTGGATTTATTGGGTGAAACCCAAGTCGGTTACGGTAAGCTAGATTTTCCGGCTCTAAATTTAACGGTTGTTGGCGGTCGTCCCTTTAGCTGGGGTGGACCAGAGTGGAAATATACTGATTTCTACCAACAGTGGTATGGAGTGACCAGTTTTGAAGAGTCCACAGCCCGCATTGTCACTGCAGCAAAGAGTGCGGCTTACCAGACGATAATTTTTCTGGGTCACAACGGTCCCACTGGGTTGGGCGATCGCCCAGAAGATCCCTGTGGCAAAGATTGGCATCCCATAGGGGGCGACTTTGGCGACGCGGATTTAGGAGAGGCAATTTCTCAGACGATCACGGCTGGTAAAACCATTCCCCTCGTCACATTTGGTCATATGCATCACAGCCTGCGACACACAAAGAAAGAGCCGCGAAAGCGCATCTTTAGAAGTCCAGAGGGGATAGTTTACTTGAACGCTGCTAGTGTACCCAGGATTGTGGAACATGGCAGCTATAAGCAGCGTAACTTCTCCATTGTCCTGCTGGAAGGTAGTGTCGTCTCCCAAGTCTCCCTAGTTTGGGTTGGAAAGGATTTCACTGTCACTTCTGAAGAAATTCTTTATCAAAAACCCAGTCCAGTAGTGCAACCTGCGTAGAGGATGATATATACTATGTATTTGGTCGGCTTATGACGCCGACTGCTGACAGCTCAGCGCTGACAGCTTACTTGGAGAGGTGGCAGAGTGGTCGATTGCGTCCGACTTGAAATCGGATGAACCGAAAGGTTCCGGGAGTTCGAATCTCCCCCTCTCCGTTGAATGATCTGTGAGAGTTGGTTGGGCGATCGCGCTTTTCCTAAGTCTTAAGGTTCTGAATCAAGTAGCTAGGATGAGGCAAAATTGAAAAGCACTACTACCGACACATCTCTACGGAGCCTTATTCAACTCATGTTCCAGTCATCAATCGTCTTCTAGCACCTTCAGCAACCAAATCGACCTTGATATGAAACTTATTTTCTTTTAGCGTTGCCTGTATGGAGCGCAAATCATAATCGCCTAAGTAATACTTTGAATACGCATCTAATAAGACATCTACCAAACTTATTACGCTTCCTTGCGGCATTGAAATATACCTTTGAATATAAGTAGAGGCTTTTTTATCATCAGTCATAGCCTTCCAACCCATACGTTTTGCTAGCACAAAACAAGATAATTCTGCATTGCTTGCTCGTTTTGAATGAGAAACTTTTGCCATTTCAACTAAATCCTCAATTTCCAAAGGATAGTTGAAAATTTCTTTTTTATCAATTAGATTAAAAAAAAAGTCACGGCTAATAGTGTGCCCTTTTTCAAATTCTAACTGTACATATACTGTGGTTATAACAGAATAGCCTAGTATTTTGAGAAGGTCAAAGCGCTGAATATACATCAAATGAATAATTGCACAGGTATCAATAGCCAAAATAAAGTTCACAAGTCAACTACCTCTAAAAATGTTCTAAAGTCATTTAATAGTTGATATCCTTGTTCCAAAGGTAATGAAAACATCTCTAACAACTTTTGGTAAGTGATTTCACCATCTCTGTAGGCTTTTGTACAAAGTTCAATAAAATACCAAGAAAGACCATGACGAATTACGTGTGTTAATCGTTCCTTTTGTCCTGTAGATAAATCTGGTGGAATCTCAGGATCAAATTTTTCTTGTAATTTA
Organism: Scytonema sp. HK-05; assembly: GCF_963872035.1. Taxonomy (NCBI): domain Bacteria; kingdom Bacillati; phylum Cyanobacteriota; class Cyanophyceae; order Nostocales; family Scytonemataceae; genus Scytonema; species Scytonema sp. HK-05. The sequence goes on along the minus strand of NZ_CAWMYC010000179.1, from coordinate 23,707 downwards.
ATAACAAGACGCTTTTCACTCATTAATTGTTTTTTCAAGTCTTCATCAATCCACTCCATTTCTAAAAGACGAATGATTACCACTTGGGCGCTGATTCTAAATGTTTCGGCAATGTGACGAATTAGATTGATCCAATTTTCATATTCTGTTGCTGGGCTGTAATTCTCTTCAATACATTCCTTAGGCAGTAAAAAGTTACCTGCAAAGCTGTTAGCCCGCCACTCTAATTCATTAGTTTCTTGTTTGAAATAAGTGACCTCCTGTTCCAAGGCTGAATCAAACAAAGCATGGCAGTATTCATGTGCTGCAGAAAAATTCTGACGGTATAGGTCATCAAGGTAGTTAATCAGAATACAGTGACCTGCTGTAGGATGATTTATATATAGCCCTGAAATATTACGGTCTTCTAGCTGTCGCTTAAAAACATGAATATCTTGGTTTCGCATCAGGTCAAAAATATCTCTAATTGGTGATTTTCCTAATTGAAGACGCTCCCTTTCAAACTTAGCTGCTTCTGCACCTTGTTTTTTAAAGTAATTATGACCGAATTGGCGTTGCCCGTAATTTGGAAGAGGGCTGTACTTCTTGTTGAAAATCTCTTGTTCTAGAAAACTTTCATATTCGCATAATCGCACAAATATTTTAATTGCAATTCGATCATTTTTGGAAAGTGATGCATTGAGGCGGAACATTTCTTGTATTTGGGATCTTGCTGAAGGATAATCACCAGTAACAAAATAGCGAAAATCCTCTTGGTATAGAGCTGCTAGTAAGACAACTTGATCACCAGTTGCTTTCTTCTCACCCGACTCAATTTTCAAATAGTCTTCTAAACTGATTTGAAGTCGAAAAGCTGCTTCTGCAGCATCAATGTTTGAGTCTTCACGCACTTCTCGCAGTTTTTTGCCTAGCAATACATAGTCGAATGTCATAGCTTATCTTTCCATTTAGCTGGCAAGCGCTTTGCATCCACAGACCTGAAGCCGTAGACTGTGTTCTATAATACCGTCAGCTCTAACAATAAGCATATAAGAGTAAAATTCTGTTACCAGCAACTATGCGATCGCCCTCTCTCCCTTGCAATCCATGCCAGTTGCATCATGCTACTATGTCCAATAAATTCAACAAGGGGTTCGACAGATGGCTATCGTTCATGATGTAGATTTACCCGATGACTTGTATGAACAGCTACAAGAGCTAGCTATAGCCGAAAACAACTCAATCAACGCCCAAGTCATTACTTTATTACGAAATGCTTTGTCCGCAGCCCAGATAAAGAAAATTGCAGAAGAGCAGAGGCGAAAGAATTTACCAAAACTTTTAGAAGAAAGTCGCCGCCGTCGGGAGCAGCTTCCAACTGATGTCGAATGGCCCGATAGCACCGCCCTGATTAGAGAAGACCGCGATAGATGACGACCCCTATCAGGTGCGTAGTGGATACAAGTGTTTGCATCAAGCACTTTATCCCAGATCCCTTATCCCTGAAAGTTGATCAACTTTTGGCTCATATTGGCAATTCTCAAAATGAATTCTTTGTACCTGACCTGTTTTACATTGAATGTGCCAACACGCTTTGGAAGTATGTTCGTGCAGGACTTTACCCTACCACCAAAGTTTCAGCAGATTTAGCAACTCTGAAGGCTTTTGACTTTCGTGTTGTCTCGACGGTTGACTTGATGGCAGATGCCGTAAGCATCGCCTTGGCTTATAACATTTCCGCCTATGATGCTTCTTACGTTGCCCTTTCACAGCAGGTTGGTGCTACGCTACTGACTCTAGACCAGCGCCTGGTTAGGGCTTTAGGGGCTACGTCTTATGATGTTTGCTTGTTCAATGACTTTGAGATTCCATCGTTGCCCTGAATTTAGAGGAGGAGCAACGCTAACTTACCTTCAGTATCTAAAAGTTAACGAGCAAAATTATCACAAACTTCGTTCAACTAACACCGCATATCTGCTGAACTTACTTAGGTAAGTAGTTCCGTGTATCTGCACTGGTAAGTATTACATTTGCAGTGCTAGCCTGACAGCATTACTCAAAATGCTTTTGTATCAGAAGTTTAACAAATACAGGCAGGTACTGAATGGATCGTGGTAACGAAGAACAAAGTAGCAAATTTATCACTACCGAACCATTAAAAGCTAGCAGTGAAGCAGGTGAGCAAAAAGTTTGGGATGCTGTTAAGAGTGCTTTTTCTGATAGAAACTGTATCGGATACTGGCGCTATCCGATTTTCTCGAAGGTGGGAGAGATTCGTAAGGAACCTGATATCCTCATAGCTGATAGAGAATTTGGTTTAGTGGTTATTGAAGTATTGCCAGTCGCCATTGACCAAATAGTGACTATTAATGATGATATTTGGCAGTTGCAAAACTATCACATCGCAGAAGCTAATCCTTATCAACGAGCCGAACATCAACTGCGAGCATTGATTGCATACACTGACCGCGAATCTGCTATCTGGCGCAGGGTTACTGGAAGATCGCTCGTTGCATTACCTCTGATTACCCAAGAACAATGGCAACAAAAAGGTTTTGACCAACTACCCAACTGTCCTCCTGTGATTTTTCAAGACCAGTTAGGCAAAGTTGGCTTATTGGAACGTATTCAACAAATCTCTTGTGTAGTTCCAGGAGAAAGCCTGGAAGATAAAGACTGGGAATTGCTACTTTCAGTGATTGGCGGGACACCTGTACTTCGTAAACCTCCTCGCGCTACAACCTCAACCACAGGCAAAACCCGCGCCAGCATTATGGACAGTTTGCGCCAAAGGCTATACGAAATAGATTTACAGCAAGAACACATAGGAAAAGAAATTCCCCCAGGACCTCAGCGAATTCGCGGTATAGCGGGTTCAGGTAAGACAGTGCTGCTGTGTCAAAAAGCGGCGATGATGCACCTTAAGCACCCAGACTGGGATATTGCCTTGGTGTTTTTTACGCGATCGCTCTACGAGCAAATTACCGGACTAGTAGATAAGTGGATACGCCGCTTCAGTTGTGGTGAGATGAAGTACGACCATAAGACAAACCAGAAACTGCAAGTACTTCATGCTTGGGGAGCGAGGGAACAACCAGGCTTGTACGGGACGATTTGCGAGTACCACGGTAAAAGACGCGGGACTGTTGCAGACACGAAAGAAAGACAACCTAACCGAGGTTTGGCAGAGTTATGTAAACGGCTACAAGAGGAAATAGAGATTGAGCCGATGTTCGATGCCATCTTGATTGATGAAGGTCAAGATTTAGTAGCGGAAGATGAATTGAAATATGAGGATAAGCAAGCTATTTACTGGATGGCTTATCAAGCATTGCGACCAGTGAGTGAGGAAAAACCAGAGGAGAGGCGCTTAATTTGGGCTTACGATGAAGCACAAAGCCTCGATAGTATAGTAGTGCCAAAAGCTAAAGAGGTATTTGGCGAGAATTTGAGCAATCTTTTGAGCAAGCAACCACAATATCCAGGCGGTATCAAACGTGCTGTAGTGATGCGCCACTGTTACCGCACTCCTGGACCAATTCTCACAACTGCTCATGCCATTGCTATGGGTTTGCTACGCCCAGAGGGAATGGTTTCTGGTATCACAAATAAAACATATTGGGACAGAATCGGTTACGAAGTCACAGGAGACTTCAGGCGTGTCGGTCAGCCAATAACTGTGCATCGACCTCCGCAATATTCACCAAATCCCATTGCTGAACTCTGGGACACACCTGTATTGGAATTTCAAACTTACAGTTCTCGCCAAGAAGAAATCACTGCGTTGGCGCAGAACATCATGCATAACATCGTCCATGATGGTCTTAATCCCACCCGCGATATCTTGGTTGTGATTTTAGGCTCTAATTCCGAGGTAATGGACTTAGAAACTCAAGTGGCGGGATTTTTGATGCAACAGGGCATAGATATCTATATTCCCAGTGCTCCCAGCAGTAATATCTTAAAGTTTGAATGGCAAGTTAGTCAGCCAAACAACTTCTGGTGTGATGGGGCTGTTACAGTCTCTCGTGTCCCTCGCGCTAAGGGAAATGAGGCTGATATGGTGTATGTAGTCGGCTTTGATAATGTGGCTCGCAATGAAAGTGATGTGAATTATCGTAACCAGTTGTTTGTCGCTTTAACCAGGACACGGGGCTGGGCAAACCTGAGTGGTGTGGGCAATTATCCAATGTATGATGAGATGCGGCAAGTTATTACCAGTGGTGACACTTTCACGTTTACCTACAAGCGCCCACCCAAGCGAGATATTGGTGATGCAGATGAAGCATAACAGCGGATAAGGTAGTGGATGTAGCGGATGTCGCGGATAATTTCTCTGTAATTTCCCCAGTCAATCTATCCGTTACATCCGTTATTTTATCCGTTGCTTCACTCTTCAAGGACCTCTACCAAATCTTCAATCATCACATCCAAGGCACGCGCCATCTTCAGGATTGAGGTAAAATCAACCATTGCCAGCCCTGGCGCTCTTGCGTAGTCTATAGGAATCCTATTTGATTCGTGAAAAGTAAGAGACAAGGAGGACAAGGTAGACTTGAGGGAGGTATTTCACAAATGATTTAGGACTGCTATATATCATCAACCAATAATTATTATAATTTTTATAAGTTGATTGTTTTATTTTTTGGAAGTTCCTTATAGCTCTAGAAGCAAGAAAAACAAGAAATTAATTGATGCTATGACGGCTGTATTCAAGGAGGTATCGTAGTGTTGTTAGGTTTCAAAACAGAATTAAAACTGAACAACCAACAACGCATAGCATTGATAAAGCATTGTGGAGTGGCTCGTCATGCCTGGAACTGGGGACTAGCTTTAACTAAGCAAATACTTGACCATAACAAAGCCAATCCTGATTCCAAGATTAAGTTTCCTACTGCTATTGACCTGCATAAATGGTTGATAGCATTGGTGAAATCCGAAAATGAATGGTATTACGAATGCTCGAAATCGACACCACAGCAAGCATTAATGGCTTTGCGTGAAGCCTGGAAGCGTTGTTTTAACAAGACTGCTGGAGTTCCTAAGTTTAAAAAGAAAGGTAGACGTGACTCTTTCACATTGGAAGGTACTGTTAAAATTCTTGGAAACAATAAGATTCAAGTGCCTGTGATTGGTGTTCTCAAAACCTATGAACGACTTCCGCAAGTATTAACGCGCGTTAGCAACAATTAGCCGACAGGCTGACAGATGGTTTATTAGTTTTAGGTTTGATGTAGAGCAACAAAAGTCTGTTTCAAACAGTATTGTAGGCGTTGACCTTGGTGTCAAATCATTAGCTACACTCTCTACTGGTGAAGTAGTCTTAGGTGCTAAATCTTACAAAAAGTATGAAGCCAAGTTAAGCAGAATGCAATGGTTGAACCGCCATAAAATCGTCGGTTCAGCTAACTGGAAAAAAGCACAATTGGCAGTAGCTCGTCTGCACAGAAAGATTGCTAATATCCGCAAAGATACATTGCACCAAGCTACAACACTGCTTGCTAAGAACCACGGCACAGTAGTCATTGAGGACTTGAATGTATGCGGCATGATGGCTAATCATAAACTGGGCTTTGCGCAGTTGCCGATATGTCATTTTTCGAGTTTCGTCGCCAGTTGACCTACAAGTGTGAACTGTATGGTTCTAAGCTCGTTGTGGTTAACCGATGGTTCCCAAGTTCCAAGACTTGTTCAAACTGTGGAACCAAAAAGGAAACACTCGGACTTGATGAGCGAGTGTTTGAATGTGGTCATTGTGGTTTTGTGATTGACCGCGATTTGAACGCTGCAATCAATTTGGAGAACGCGGTCAGTTAGACCGTATGAGCCTGTGGACTGGTGAGTGCCGACACTATCAGAATGAAGCAGGAAGTAGACGAAGCCCAAAATCAACCAACTGGTACAAGTTATCTAGTATAGAAAAGTCCAAGCATGGGTAATTTTGGGTAGGTTTTATATAACGGCAAGTTAGTCGGTTTAATCAAGTTTGCCTTAACAGAATCGACATTGCAGAAACTTCGAGAGAGCTATCGCCACGATTTGGCATTGCTAATGGGTTAGTAGTCGCGTGTCGCAACTACAACCAAATTCCCTATTCCGACACCTTGTTTTTTGCTCGTTCTGCACGCGCCTCGGCGGATGCCATGACTTCGTCCATATTTTCTAGCATCTCGCCTGGGAAATTTTCCAAAACTCTCGTGGAAAGAGCAACCCGACCTTTGCCTTCATCCAAGTCTATGATTATAGCTTTAATCGGCTGACCGACTTGAAACACCTTTTCCAGATTTTCAATAAATTTCTGGCTTATCTGCTTAATATGAAGCAAGGCGCTTGTGCCATCTAAATCCACAAAGACACCAAAGGGTTTGATACCACTGATTTTCCCAAGCACCAGCTGATTCACTTCCAATGTACTGAAGCTAGCAGAACGAGTTGCTATGCGCTGGGAAAGGATAAGCTTATTGTTGCTCTTGTTAACCTCCAAAAAGCCAGCATTGAGAGATTGACCCTTAAGTGCTTCTAAATTATCTCGCTCAACCAAGTGCGATCGCGGAATAAATCCTCGCAAACCCTGAACATTAACGGTAACGCCACCTTTATTGACATTTATTACCCGCACTTGCGTCGTTTGAGAATTCTCCTGCATTTGCGCCAGTCGATCCCAAATGTGCTGGATTTCCAGTTGCTTTCGCGAAAGGGTGACTTGACCTTCTGCATCCTGATCCCTGATGATTAAGAATTCTAAATTCTCATTTAATGGCAGTATCTCGGACAAATCGGTTACTGTTCTCAAAGAAGCCTCATCGCGAGGAACAAACGCCGACGACTTGCCACCAATATCAACATATGCTCCATCAGGATCAAGTTGAAAGACTCTGCCGTTTACCACCTGTCCCTTTTGAAACTGGTAATCGTGTTTTTCCAGTGCTTTGGCAAAGTCGTCCATTGTAAACGACGAATTGGCTTTTTGAGAAAATTGCGCTTCGGAATCCATGACTGTTAAAGATAAATTGCGATTCTAGCTGATGCCACTGGAGTTTTACTCAACGCTAAACAACACTATTCGAGTGACTGTGATTGCTCGTGAAGACTATCATTAGTCATTAGTTCTTTGTAATGACTAATGACTAATGGGTAGGGACGACCTAAATGCAACCAGAACGCAAATCAAATCGGATAGCTAAAGTTGTCCAAACAGTTGTTTTACCTGCTCCCAAGCATCAGCAGCAGCTATAGAATTATAGCTGGCGCGTTGGTCGCAGAAAAATCCGTGGTCAGCTCCATCGTAGCGAAACACACGATGAGGAATGTTGTATTTTTCTAACTCTGCCTCAATTTGGTCTACCTGTTCTATTGGGATACTGGCGTCTTCCATACCAAAGAAGGCATTGAGAGTGCCTTTAATCTCTCTTGTGCGAGAAATGGTAGGCTCTCCACCCCCAAAGGTGCGGGTGGCGATTCCAGCACCGTAGAAGGAAGCGGTAGCCTTAATATCTGGCAGGGTAGAGGCAAGATATGCGACGTGACCGCCAAAACAAAAGCCTATACACCCAAAGCCATCTTTTTTCACCTCAGGGAGGGTTTTGAGATAGTCAATGGATCGTTGGATATCGCTCAGTAACTCTGATGCCTTGGTTTGCATTGCGTAGTTTCTGCCTATTTCAATATCTTGCGGGGTGTAGCCAGTTTCAAAACCAGGGGCAATTCGTTGGAACAGTGCAGGTGCAATTGCGACATAACCTTCCTGGGCAATACGTTCTGTAACGTTCCGAATGTGGGAGTTGATTCCAAAAATTTCCTGCAATACCACAACTCCTGGATAAGAACCTTCTTGAGAAGGCTTAGCTAGATAGGCGTCGATTTGCAAATCATCTTGCGAAACTTTAATAGTTGTGGTATGTATTGCTCGCTCTGCCATAATAGGTTTTACCAGTGCTGTGTGATTATGAAGAAATAGCTATGCCAAGATGTCAAGGCGATCTCCAATCAAATTATCAACTACGAGTAACAACCACACCAGAATTTTCCCAAAGAGAAATTCAATATATAAGTAAAATATTTGACAGTTAGCATTCGCAGCTGGTCATATGCAGCTACTATCATGCAGGAGCTTTGGTGATGATTCAGTTTCGTATACAGCCAGACAGTGAAATCCCCGCATCAAACCAGCTGTTTAATCAAATTCGGTTTGCGATCGCCTCTCGGCAATATCCACCTGGATATAAACTACCGAGTACGAGAGCGCTGGCAATGCAGACAGGCTTGCATCGTAATACCATTAGCAAAGTGTACCGTCAATTGGAAGACGACGGACTTGTAGAAAGTCTTGCTGGGTCAGGGATTTACGTCCGCGCCCAGGGTCATGAGGGTGGTAGTAGGCTGCAATCACCGATTCTCAAAGAATATCCTCAAGCATACAAAGTTGTTCAGCTTGCACTAGACGAGCTCCTTTCTCAAGGCTGTTCCCTCAATCAAGCCCGTGAGTTATTCTTGGCGGAAGTTGATTGGCGCTTGCGTTGTAGTGCGCGAGTGTTGGTTGCAGTTCCAACTCAGGATATCGGTGTTGGGGAATTGATGGTCTATGAATTAGAACAAGCCCTGAAAATACCAGTGCAGTTGGTAGCGATGGAACAATTAGCGGCTGTGCTAGATCAAACTTCCTCAGCGACAGTTGTCACCAGTCGGTATTTTATTGGCGAGGTGGAAGTCATCGCCGCACCTAAAGCTGTGCGCGTCATACCCCTTGACATTCATGACTACGCCAACGAATTCAACCAGTTTAAAAACCTACCTAAAGACAGTTGCCTTGGCATAGTCAGCATCAGTTCTGGAATTCTTCGAGCTGCAGAAGTTATCCTCCACGGTTTACGGGGGGATGAAATACTGGTGATGACTGCACAACCAAAAGATGCTTACAAACTTCAGGCGATCGTCAAGCGAGCACAAGTCATTTTTAGCGTAGATCAAGTGAGTTTTTCTGCGGTGCAAGCTGCTATGCAAGCTGCTATGGATGACATTATTCGCCCACCTAAACACATGACTAGCGAAAAATATATTGGTACCAACTCGATTAACTTGCTCAAACGAGAGCTGGGTTTGGGTTGAATGATCAAGAGTGAATTATGAATACGGCAATTCCCAATTCATAATTCACTCATTCATAAGCCAATTTTCTATCCTAATCTTTGCTCTAGTTGCAAGAACTCTCGCACGCGTTTGAGGTAAGTAGCTGAGTCTTCCAACATAGGGAAATGAGCCGTATTGCGAATCAAGCAAAATTCTACTTTATCGTTCAGTGCCGCTGCCTGACGACCCATTTTGGCTGGAATAATTTTGTCGAACTCGCCCGCCACCAGTAGTGTAGGCACCGTCAGCTGAGCAAATTCCTGCGGCATTAACTCAGATGCGGCTTTACTAACAGATGTAAAAATTGTACCCAAAGCAGCATCGTAGTCTGCTATGAGAAAATCCTGCAAGAAAGCCCGACGTTCTGCTGCTGGTATAGCACGGTGTAGAAATCGCGCCATAAACATCCGGTCAACAAACGGTATTTTCTCCAGCCACTGCGGACGAAATTTGACCACGTAGCCACCGAATTTATGAAAAGCTGTAAATGCTTTTTCGTCATACTCAAAAATACCGCTACAGGTGAGAATTGCTCTTTCCACTCGTTGGGGGTAGCGGTTGAGAAACAAAGTAGCAATGGACGCTCCCATCGAATGAGCATTGATATACACGCGTTGGAGCTGCAACTCATCTAGCAAAGCTGCCAAGTCGTCAGCGTATTCCTCTAGCTCATAAGTTAACTCTTGGATTGCTACAGATTCTGCCTGTGGTGAGTGCAACTCGACAGACTCAACCACAGCTTCACTCGCTTTGGCTACAGTTGGTTGTCCACGGGAACGCCCAAATCCCCGTAAATCGTAAAGTAAGCAATCAAATTCTTCTGAGAAAGCATCAGCGGTACTTCGCCAGTACCGATTGGAACCAGCCCAACCGTGAAGAAAAACCATCACAGGCTTGTCTTCAGTCTCCGATGGCTTTTTTATCCACTCGTAGTAATGGTCAACACCACGAACGTTTATATAAGGCATTTGTCAAAAGTCAAAAGTCAAAAGTCAAAGATCAAGAGTTAACAGTATTTTACTCATGACTAATGACTAATGACTAATGACAACTATGCTGATTCTGGTTTCGGTAGTGTGGATGGGTGTATCAGGAGTTCGGCGGTGGAACGCTTCTCTACCATTTCCCGGGTGACTGTGCAACGAGTCACATCTTTGCGCGAAGGCAACTCGTACATCACTTCTAGCATCAGTTCTTCCACAATGCCGCGCAGCGCCCTCGCGCCGGTTTTGCGGCGGTAGGCTTCTTGAGCAATAGCTCGCAGAGCCTCTGGTTTAAACTCTAGCTGGACATTATCCATCTTCAGCAGCTTTTGGTACTGCTTAACTAAGGCACTACGCGGTTGGGTGAGAATCGCCATCAGCGCTTCTTCATCCAGTGGTTCTACCACCGCCACCATTGGTATGCGCCCAATAAATTCCGGAATCATGCCGAATTTCACGAGGTCATCCGGTTCGAGATTGCGCAGAGTATCTGCTGTACGCTTGTCCTTGGTCTGACCTTCTCCAGGTTGTACAAACCCTATTGACTTTTTGCCAGTTCTCTGCTCTACGACCTTTTCTAAACCGACGAAAGCACCGCCACAGACGAACAAGATGTTGCTCGTATCAATCTGGATGCAGTCTTGATAGGGGTGCTTGCGTCCTCCTTGGGGTGGTACGTTGGCGACCGTCCCCTCTAACATTTTCAGTAAAGCTTGCTGTACACCTTCGCCAGAGACATCTCGGGTAATTGAGGGATTCTCACTCTTGCGAGCAATCTTATCGATTTCGTCGATGTAGATAATTCCCCGCTGCGCTTCTTCTACATCCAAGTCTGCTACTTGCAACAGTCGTAGCAAGATATTTTCCACATCTTCTCCCACGTACCCTGCTTCTGTTAGCGTAGTGGCATCAGCAACGGCAAAGGGGACATCGAGAATTTTTGCCAGTGTTTGTGCTAACAGAGTTTTGCCGCAGCCCGTCGGACCAATGAGTAGAATGTTGGACTTTTGGAGTTCTACAGCATCATCCAAACCTTTGCCACTGCCTTTAGACTGAACCAATGCTAGCCGCTTGTAATGGTTATAAACTGCGACTGAAAGCACTTTTTTGGCTTCGTCTTGACCAATGACGTGTTCGTCTAGGTACTTTTTAATCTCTCGTGGCTTAGGTATTTGATTCAACGAGAGATTAGAGGAACGAGCACGGCGTTTCTGAGGTGGTTCTGACCTGGGTGCTGGTTGCGACGATGCTGCCGCATTTGTGTCGAGTAACTCCTCATCCAGGATTTCATTACACAAGTCTACGCATTCATCGCAGATGTAGACTCCCGGTCCGGCGATTAGTTTACGAACCTGCTCCTGAGACTTGCCGCAAAATGAACACTTTAAATGGGAGTCGTACTTAGACATACCAGCCTCTTATTTGACAATGGTGACGTTTTCCCCTGGAGAGGGAAGATTTTGCCTGGAGATGACCTGATCAATCAACCCATAATTTTTCGCCTCTTCAGCCGACATGAAGAAATCGCGATCAGTATCGGCTTCGACTCTTTCTAATGGTTGACCAGTATGAGTCGCCAATAACTGATTCAACTTAGACTTATGATAAAGAATTTCTCTGGCTTGTATCTCGATGTCAACGGCTTGTCCTTGTGCACCACCCAGTGGTTGGTGAATCATGATCCGCGAATCAGGAAGAGACATCCGTTTACCCGCCGTTCCTGCTGCTAACAAGAACGCTCCCATGCTCGCGGCTAATCCAAAACATATCGTGACTACATCAGGACGGATTTGCTGAATAGTATCATAAATAGCCATACCTGCTGTCACCGAGCCACCAGGAGAATTAATATACAGTTGAATATCCTTTTCGGAATCTTCAGCATCTAGAAACAACAACTGGGCAACAATTGAGTTGGCAACGTTATCGTCTATTGGCGTTCCTAAGAAGATAATCCGCTCCCGTAGCAAGCGAGAGTAGATGTCGAAAGCGCGTTCTCCCATGCCAGATTGTTCTACCACCATCGGGACGATGTTGTTAGGACTGTCTAGGGAGTAGAGTTTAAAGTCACTCAAACTGTTAAATTGGTAGTTTCCCGATTGCGATACAAGCATAAAAGAACGTTTCACACTAAGTGTAACAATGGTCGAGACAGCAACAGCTGCCTTTTTAAGGAATTTGATTTTTGATGTGGCTATGTGTTAACCATTATGCCTCATATAAATTCTTATCGTGTAAAACAGTATCAAACCAAGGGTGTTACGTACACTGTTACTTATTTAAAATTTCTTAGACTTCCACCTTAGGACAGGGAGTGAGGGAGGGAGGGAGAGAGCGAGGGAGAAATTCCAAATTCCAAATTTTGAATTGATCTGTCCCCGTGTCCTCTTTCCCTTGTCCCCTTGTCATCTATTGTGCCTCTGTTGACTCTGTGTCTTGTGGTGAGATTTCTGCACTAACTTGGGGGGTTTGTTCTACTGTTTCAGTTGCAGCATCTGAGTCAGCAGCTTTGACTTCTTCAGTCTCAGTCTCAGTTTCAGTTTCTGCTGCACTCAAAGAACCTTCAGGGACTAATTCAACCGTTGAGCGTTCTAAAAGCCAATCGATGATTTTCTCGGTCAACAATTCGTTTTCTACGACTTCACGCAGTCTATCCTCATCAACATCTTTTTCGGCGTACTGTTCCATCAATTCTTTGACTCTGGCTTCGATTTCATCCGCTGACACTTGGATGGACTCGCGTTTACCAATTTCCCGCAGCGCCAGAGAACGCTTAATGCGCTCAACTGCTTCACCGCGAGAACGTTCCCGCAACTGGGGAATCACATCTTGGGTAAACAATTTCTTAATATCAAGCCCCTGTTGAGAAAGCCGCATGGCTGTTTGCGTCAGCATCGCATCCACTTCCTGCTGAATCATTGATTCTGGCAAGTCAACTTCTACGTGCTTGAGCAGTTCACCTAACAAGGCTTCTTGCTTGTTCGCTTTTGTTTTCTGTTCAGCCTCTTTTTGAAAACGCTCTTCCAAAGAAGAGCGCAAATCTGCTAGAGTCTCGTAATCGCTGACTTCTTGGGCAAAGTCATCATTCAATTCGGGCAGTTCTTTTTCCTTCAGTTCTTTGATTGTTACGGTGAAAACAGCCGGTTTTCCTGCTAAATCTTCATTTGCGTAAGGGTCTGGAAACTGAGCTGAAACTTCTCTGGTTTCTCCAGGATTCATTCCCACTATCCCTGTCACAAAGCCGGGAATGAATTTGTCCTCCTGCATCTCTAATTGGAAATCAGTTGCTTCGCCGCCAGGTATTGGCTGGGGTTCTGTTGTTTCGTCTTCACCCTCGGATGCAACCACAACACCTTTAAAATCCACGACAGCAACATCACCTATCTGTGCTGAGCGTCCTTCCACAGGAATTAACGTCGCCATTTCTTGGCGTTCGCTTTCCAAAACTTTGTCCACTTGCTCTGGATCGTATTTGACTTCCTCGGCTTTGACTTGCAAACTCGTATACTCACCCAGATTGGGTTCTGGTGGCACATCTACAGATGCAGCAAATGTTAGGGGTTTGCCTGGTTCATAATTGTTAATCAATTCCTCAAATGAGGAGCGCAGCTGTGGTTGACCAAGCGCCTGGATTTGTTCTTGTTCTAGCGCTTGCTCAATGCCATATTGAATTAATTCTTCTAGAGCTGCTGCCTTGATTCGAGTGACGCCAAGGCGCTGTAACAATATTTGCCGAGGAACCTTGCCCTTGCGAAACCCAGGAATATTTGCAGTACTGGCTAAGTTTTTAACAACTTTTTCGTAAGTTTCCTTGGTCTTTTCTGGCGTAATCTCTATTTCTAGACCAATTTGACTGGCGGGAAGTTTTTCCTGGGTAACTTTCATGCTATGTCTCTATTCTTGGTATTTCTTTTTACTAATTACGTGATTTGGCGCAAGGGAATAGCGTCTTTTAAGTTAAAGTTTCCTGACTTGGATGAAAGATGCCAACTGTTGACCCAAGTGTAAACTATGGACTTAGAAGTATCCACTTCTTGCTGAATCCGGTGCCTCTAGACAAGGATACAACACCTGAAGATTTTCTCCACAGAGTTCTCCAAGGGCTTGTATCCCGTTTATTCCTTCCTTTGTGCATCCTTCATCCTTTACCCTTTAGTTGCTAAAAGTTCTTGACATTTTAGCGCTAACTAGTTTAGCAATTTCAACTCTAAATTGTTTTTTACCAAAGGGTTAACACCGTGATATCCTGTTTCTAAACCAGCAGTTCGCATTTCCATTGTTGTAACGTTGGTGCTGGCTGCTTCGTAGGACTGAGCGAGAGCTTATGCTTAGCTCCTGCCTCGCTTAAAGCTGTCGCTGATCGCCTTGCTGGTTTCAGTCCATTTGAATCATAGTACACCAATCATCAAGACGAACGCATCTTAAAGACACCAATAGCTGTCTGAAGCTAATATGCATCAAGCTTGTGTCATGCTGACGTTGAAAGATGGTCTGCTGTATAATAGATATTTTAAGTGAGTCGCAAGTTCAGTCATAAATCATTATAAATTGCAACATTAATCAGGATAAGTAAGAAAATAAATGTATTAAATTAAGAATTACAATCATTTGCAAAAAATAATCAAACTATTAAAAAATTTATTTAATGTCTGCTATTGCCATTGAAACTTTGAATTTTTACAAGAAATTGCACATAATAACATCTAGTAAAGGAGGAAGCCAGTTTGTCTAAATCCTACCGTGTAGCTATTTTGGGAGCGACTGGTGCCGTTGGCAAAGAGTTGCTGGAATTATTAGAAAGTCGAAATTTCCCTGTTTCTGACATAAAGTTATTGGCTTCCGTTCGCAGTGCAGGGCGATCGCTGCCTTTTAAGGGGGAAAATTTGCCTGTAGAGGCAGTCAGCGAAAAAGCCTTTGAGAATGTGGATCTGGTGCTGGCAAGTGCAGGCGGTTCCACATCGAAAACATGGGCACCAAAAGCTGTCGCTCTTGGTGCTGTGGTGATTGATAACTCCAGCGCGTTTCGCATGAACCCAGAAGTTCCTTTGGTGGTTCCAGAAGTGAATCCGCAAGCTGCATCTGACCACAAAGGCATTATTGCCAACCCCAACTGCACGACAATTTTGATGACACTAGCAGTGTGGCCTCTACATAAAGTTTCACCAGTGCAGCGGCTGATCGCCGCAACCTACCAATCTGCTAGTGGCGCTGGTGCTCAAGCAATGGAAGAAGTGAAAACCCAAGCAAGTGCCATTTTAGAAGGCAAGCAACCTGTTGCTGAAGTATTTCCCTATCCATTAGCGTTTAATGTCTTCCCGCACAACACCCCGTTGAACGATTTGGGGTACTGCGAGGAAGAAATAAAAATGGTTAACGAAACTCGTAAAATTTTTGGCAATCAAGATATAAGAATTACTGCAACTTGTGTACGGGTACCCGTACTACGTAGCCATTCGGAAGCGATTAACCTAGAATTTGAGGTACCATTTAGCCCAGATAAGGCAAGAGAAATTCTAAGTCAAGCACCTGGTGTGAAATTGGTGGAAGATTGGAAGGCAAATCATTTTCCTATGCCAATTGAAGCGACAGGTCGAGATGAAGTTTTGGTAGGGAGAATTCGTCAGGATATTTCTCACCCGTGCGGCTTAGAACTGTGGCTATGTGGCGACCAAGTCCGTAAAGGTGCAGCTTTGAATGCCATACAAATTGCTGAGTTATTAGTAGAAAAAAATCTGCTCAAAAGAGCGGTAGCCGTAAGTCAGAAGTCATAAGTGATAAGTTATTTGGTCATCGGTATTAGACAAATAACAAATAACAAATGACAGACGAAGAATTAAGGCGCTTGCTAAAGCAAAGAAAGTAATAGTCAGATAGATTATTACAATAGAAAACCACCAAAACCCAAAAAAACAAAGAACAAAGAGGAATATTTAGGAGTGAAAAGAGGGTGGTAGATTTTGGCAGAGTTCTAACCGCTATGATTACGCCGTTTAAAGAAGACGGCAGTGTTAATTATGATGTAGCAGCAGCACTGGCAGCACATCTAGCTGACAACGGTACGGAGACACTCGTGGTATGTGGCACCACGGGAGAATCTCCTACGTTGAGCTGGGAGGAAGAATACCAGTTGTTTTGTGTGGTGTTGCAGGCGGTGGCGGGAAAAGCTTCTGTGATAGCAGGGTGTGGGTCCAATTCCACTAAAGAAGCAATTGCCGCTACCCAAAAGGCGGTTAAAATAGGAGTACATGGCGCACTGCATGTTGTTCCTTACTACAACAAACCACCGCAAGCGGGGCTTTATCAGCACTTTAAGGCGATCGCTCAAGCTACGCCTGACCTACCTGTGCTGTTATACAATATTCCTGGTCGTACCGGTCAAAATCTTCAACCAGAAACAGTTGCTCGGTTAGCAGAGATTGACAACATTGTCGGGATTAAGGAATCTACCGGCAATATAGACCAGGCAAGTGAAATCCGTCGCTTGACGCCAAAAGAATTCCAGATATACTCTGGAGATGATTACATGACTTTGCCTCTCTTAGCAATAGGGGCGAAGGGTGTCGTCAGTGTGGCTTCTCATCTGGTAGGAAACCAACTACAAAAGATGATTCAAGCCTTTGATGCGGGTAAAACTGAAGTAGCCAGGGAAATACATCTCCAATTCTTCCCTCTGTTTAAAGCTTTATTTGCAACTACAAACCCTATCCTAGTCAAGAAAGCACTGAAACTTTTAGGTTGGGAGGTTGGTTCAACTCGTCCGCCCTTGTGCGAAGCTGACTCAGAAGTCAGTCGAAAGTTAGAAGTGGTTCTCAAAGAGCTAGGTCTAATTTAGCAGCAAGTTGTTGAAGGCGCTCAGGGCTCGTTAGCGGAAGATATTTATAAAAAGTTGGTGCGTAATTTTACCAAAATCCAGGTGAAAAGCCTGTGCTACGAGTGAATCAATAGATTATGAATTGTGAGCTTTTAAAGCCCAATTAATTAAACAACAATTGAATATTTCATAAAAATTCAACTGTTTTCAGAGTGATTTCATAGATTGGTTGTCTTGTGAGTTTTACAAGAGCGTTAAATTCCACATCTAAAAAGACAAAGAACAATCTCTAAATTTCAAATTTTTAACGACAAAGAACAATCTAAGGAGAAAATGGCTAAAAACGAATCTTTAGCCGCCCTAAAAATCATTCCGTTGGGCGGTTTGCATGAAATTGGTAAAAATACTTGTGTTTTCGAGTATGACGACGAAATTATCTTGTTAGATGCAGGATTGGCTTTTCCCACAGACGGGATGCATGGAGTCAATATTGTTCTTCCAGACATGACTTATGTGCGGGAAAATCGCCATAAAATTAAAGGCATGATTGTGACCCACGGTCATGAAGACCATATCGGTGGGATAGCCTTTCACTTGAAGCAATTTGACATTCCCGTGATTTACGGTCCCAGATTAGCACTGGCAATGCTAGAGGGCAAATTGGAAGAAGCCGGGGTGCGCGATCGCACAGAGTTAAGAAGCGTCGTTCCCCGCGATCTGGTGCGAATTGGCAAACATTTCTTTGTAGAATACATTCGCAATACCCACTCCATCGCTGATAGCTTTACTGTAGCCATTCATACACCTCTTGGCGTGCTTATCCACACAGGGGATTTCAAATTTGACCACACACCTGTGGATGGTGAGCATTTTGACTTGCAAAGGCTCGCCGAACACGGTGAAAAAGGCGTACTGTGCTTGATGAGCGACTCAACGAACTCAGAAGTCCCAGGATTTACGCCTTCAGAACGTTCTGTGTTTCCAAATCTGGATAGAGTATTCAGTCAAGCCACTGGGCGACTATTCGTGACCACCTTTGCTTCCAGCGTGCATCGCATTAACATGGTTTTGCAGCTAGCGCAGAAGTATAACCGCGTCGTCACCGTGGTCGGACGTTCGATGCTCAACTTGATTGCTCACGCCCGCAATCTAGGTTATATCAAGTGTGAGGATAATCTATTTCAGCCGTTGCACGTTGTCCGGAATCTCCCTGAGGAAAATGTGCTGATTTTGACGACTGGCTCTCAAGGTGAGCCAATGTCAGCAATGACCCGGATTGCTAATCAAGAACATCCCCACATCAAAATCCGACAAGGAGATACGGTAGTATTCTCAGCTAACCCAATTCCTGGAAATACGATCGCCGTAGTCACCATCATCGATAAATTGATGATGCAGGGGGCAAACGTTATCTATGGTCGGGACAAAGGAATTCACGTCTCCGGTCATGGATGTCAGGAAGACCAAAAGCTGATGATTGCTCTAACCAGACCTAAGTTCTTCCTACCAGTTCACGGTGAACATCGGATGCTGGTGAAGCACGCCCAAACGGCTCAGAGTATGGGTATTCCCGCTGAAAACATGGTGATTATTCAGAATGGGAATATCGTCGAACTCACTGAGGAATCCCTCCGTGTTGCTGGTAAAGTGTCAGCTGGTCTAGAACTGGTGGATACTTCCGGTAGTGGTATGGTCAGCGCCAAAGTCCTGCAAGAACGGCAACGTATGGCAGAAGAAGGAATTGTCACAATTGCGACGGCAATAGATTGGAATGGCAAGCTGATGGCGAAGCCAGAAATTCACCTGCGAGGTGTTGTAACGAGCGTCGAGCGCTCCTTGTTGCAAAAGTGGATACAACAGCGGCTCGAAGAAATCCTCACCGTGCGCTGGTCAGCATTTGCCCCTTCTTTTGATGGCGACCAGCCAGAGGTAGATTGGGGTGGATTACAAGAGGTTTTGGAGCGGGAACTAGCACGCTCTTTGCGAAAGGAACTGCATTGTCAACCATCCGTAACTTTATTGATGCAAATTCCTGATGAACCTCCTGTGAAAGTTTCTGATGGCAGAAGGCGTCGCACCCGTACTGCTGCTCAAGTTGCATCGTAAGAAGTGCTGAGGAGCCACTGCGGTGCAGGGGTTTCCCCAAGTGTGCACGCGTGGCGTTGCTGAGTGGGAATGACTCACTCAGCACTAAAAGGACATAACAAATCTTTGAATTGTGGTGCGTTAGGACAAAGTTCTAACGCACCATTCTACTGTGTCAACTTTGAATTGAACGCTTCAAGAAACCTGGTTTCTCAAAGAATTTCTGTCCCTACTGGGAGTACGGCTTACTTCAACAATGCTGTTGACATTCACAACATTATTAGCCTGAGCATCGAAACTGGACGATTGATTGTGCGCGATCGCGCACAAGTATCAGCTTCTACTTTTGGTGGTAAGTCAGCCCTAACACACTGTAGATTGCAAATTGTCGCAGGAGAATCACAAATTTATCAAGCTATTGTCAGCAGCGATATAGCTATCAGCAAAATTACTCATATTCCAATGTAAGATTACCACTTTTAAACTCGGAGTGAGAATCTGGGTGAAATCACTGAAAAATAGCTTGAGAAAATGGTGATTCCCGATTTCCACCAAATTTTCTCTCCTTTATTCTATCTATCTCCCACTTAGCCTCTCTTAAATACAAGTATTTTTTTGCGAGGAAGGATGTAATATTTAAAGGTTGCTATCAATGTAGAATTTACGCAGTTTGGCTAATAGCTCATAACTGCCTGATAGCCAAATTTCAGTATTTTTACTTACGCATAAATACTGTTATTAAATTTCTCATGAAGTTTTTGTAAATATTACATTGCCCTCTACCAAAAGGTAGATGTCTTCATTAGAATTTTATCTGTGTCAAGTTATAAACAAGATATCCATATCATACTTCTGAGGAAAAGCAAATTATTGTTAACTTGACGTAATATAGAACAAGTACTGATGCAAGTAGCTACGAAATCATCAGATTAGACAAATCATCAGATTGCATCTGAGTCAGGACAAGATTCTTCCGGGACAAGTCGTGGCAATGTTGTAGATGTTCATCGGGCAGTTCAGGAGCCTCAATTCAATAGAGGAGTGAACCATGAAGGTATACCATAATACCACAAAAAACATTTTCTTGGCAAGCTGGGTGTTGATCAATCAAGCACAAGGTGAGGCTCAACAAACCCAGTTGCGCCGTCCTTTCGCCAAGCCTCACTTTGATATTCTCCAACCCATACGCCGTAGGTTAGAGAACATTCAAGTTCGCGATCGCCAACTCGCTCATCGCTTGTGCAAGGTGATTCCTTCCCAGTGTCCCTTTGAGCGGGATGTGAAATTTTTGGGGAAAACCCTGTTTCATATTCCGCCAATGTGCAAGCTCAACCCCGTATATGAAGAAGTGGTTGGCTTACGTTTCCGAGCGCTGTGCTATCTAGCAGATGAATGTGGCGAGGATGTCACACAGTACTGCTGATAAATGAGCTTCTTGCTAAGGACTCATCCAGACTGTTTAGTAGTTAGTAGTTAGTGGTTGGTACAAAAACTCATAGCCAACGGCTAACAACTAACAACTAGCAATAGCTCATAACTATTGACTGTTTTTTTCCCATTCTGTAATTGCATTTTGCGCTTTTTTATATGCGGCTGTTCCCTCTGGAACTAGAGCAGCGGTTGCAATTGCGGCTTGAAATTCTCTTCGCGCGGCTCTTGTTTTAGCAAGCTGCAAAATATTTTCACTCCAGCTGTCAATAGATTTTTGGGCAACATCAAACCCTGGTTCACCTTGTGGGACTTTTTTGGCAACTTCTATAGCGCGATTGTAGCTAGAAGCCTGTCCAGACCGAATTAAGCCAACCGCAGCATCGATCAGGGTTGTATTGCTAACATACTGTTTTGCTTCTAGCCGCCACTGGTTAATAGATGTTTGTGCTTTTGGGTATACAAGTTGGTCTTTGGGGACTAACTGTGCTGCTGAGATAGCACCCGCATATAGTTTTTGCTTAGCACGATCTTGGGCTAAATCTAAAATCATCCGGCTCCAAATCTTGATGTTGTCTTGAGCTTGTGTGTACAGCGGTTCACCTGGCTGAATTTTACGAGCCGTATTAATAGCTTGCCTCAAATCGCTAGCCTGAGTTGGACTCAGGGACATTTTCTCCAATTCCAACAGTGCTTGGTTACGCTGTTTCGATTCGTCAGCACTTGGAGTGACTTGTGAGCTAGAAGTGACTTGAGGAGTTGATTGGATTTCTGGTTGGGCTAGTACGATTGGTGATGCTGTGGGGCTGGGTTTTGGTGATACTTTAACTACCTTTGTGTTATTGCTTGCAAGCTTGGAGGACGCTGGTAATATCTGGGCTAACTTGCGATCGCGCAACAAAACAACCACGATTAAGCATAGAAGAAGTATTGTAGCTATGCTCCCCAGTAGAAGGTGCGGCAAGAATTGGTTGTTTGATGACCTTTTGTGGGGATCGGGGGATGAGGGGGATGAGGGGGATGAGGGAGTGAGGGAGTGAGGGAGTGAGGAGGATGAGGAGGATGAGGGAGTGAGGGAGCTGGGGAGCTGAGGAGATGGGGAGATGGGGAGTGAGGGAGCTGGGGAGCTGGGAAGCTGAGGAGATGAAAGACTATTGTTTGGCGCTACTTGTGCTAGTTCCTTGACTCTTGGTTCGCTTTTCTCCTCCAATTGCGGCGAGATAACCTGCGGCTTTGATACAAAAATAGTGATGGGGGTTTGTGTGGGACGCCAGTAGTGTTGACATAGTTCTGGCGTGCGAACACTCAGGTATTTTTCTAAATTCGCCAAATTGGTACGATTGCCATAACGCAAAGCTTCTAACAGCGCTGCTGTAAAGAATCCGTGACCTAATTCGCTACTTTCGTGAGAAAATTCGTCTGGTTGACAAGAAAGAATAATAGGAATTTGTAGTTCTTTGGCTAGTTCTATCGTTTCTTTGCCAACGCGAGCATCTGCGTGGGTTCCAAAAGCACGGTTAATATCGAACAATAGCAATGCATCAAGGGCAGCAACTTGCAGACTTTGCATTAATGCTCGCACTTCTATACCCGTCTCTTCGATGCGATTGGGATCACCTTCGACTGGCATTAAGTAATCTTGTCCCTTGTGGTTGACGCCATAACCGCTAAAGAAAAACCACAATCGGTCTTGTGGTCGCCAGCAAGTGGCGGCTAAATCTTCAAACAACAGGAAAATATTCTCTTTAGTGGGATAGGTAGACCTCTCTCGAAACGGTGGCGAAGTCTCTGTCATCAGCAGACACTGTTGCGGCAAAAAACCACCTTGTGTCACCAAAAAATCTCTGATCGCCTCGGCATCTGTTTGGGCGCAACTTAAAGGTTGAAAGAACTGATATTGATTGATGCCAATTGCGATCGCCCAATTATTTGCCATCGCGATTTTTGTTACTCGTTGTTTACTTGCTTTTTGGTAGTGGTTGGCTTTGTGAAAAGAACAAGCCTAACCTACGTCATAATAGTCTAGCTAAACCACAGATCACCAGTACTGCCCCAGCGATACCTCAATTCGGGTGCTGTTGATCCAAGGGGAAGGACTGGATCTATGAATGTTCCCCCACCGTTGGCTCCTCCTGCACCAGATGCAAGCAAAATAGTGATTTTTACCCAATGACTCACTGCATTTGTTTCTATGCCTTAGAATAAAAAGGTTGTCTATATTTGCAGTATCCGTTACAATGGCTGTTCCAAAGAAGAAAACATCCAAGTCTAAACGAGACAAACGTCGAGCTACATGGAGGCGCAAAGCCGCAGTTGAAGCGCAGAAAGCTCTTTCTCTGGGCAAGTCTATTTTGACTGGACGTTCTACATTTGTCTATCCAACTGCTGAAGAAGAGGAAGAAGAGGAATCATAATTCCTAAGTTAAAAGTCCTGAGGGTTGAGTCCATAGTCAAAAGTCTAGAGTCCTTTGACTCCATGACTATTGACTAATGACTAACTATCACCTCTGACTGATTAACAAATAACCCTATAAAAATTAGAGTGTCTTCAGAAAAGCTATTTTTCTGTGACTATGGTAAGAAAATTTTTTCAAAAGCCTACACAGCAAGAGGGCGATCGCGTTCCTCCTGGTCAGTACTTGACCAAGGGATTTCCTGTATTAACCTACGGTGCAACTCCGCAAATTAGCACAGATGAGTGGGAGTTTCGGGTATGGGGTTTGGCAAAAGGAGCAACCTTTACCTGGTCAGACTTTATGGCGCTTCCCCAGCACGAATTCACAGCAGATTTCCACTGTGTCACGCGCTGGTCAAAACTTGATGTCAAGTGGACTGGGATCAAGGTTACAGACTTTATGAAACTCATTGAGGTAGACCCCAAAGCTGTTCATGTTATGGAACACTGCTATGGTGGCTATACTACCAATCTCCCATTGGAAGACTTTGTGCGGGAAGAAAACTTCTTTGCTTTTAAAGTCTTTGGAGAACCGTTACCAGCAGAACATGGTGGTCCACTGCGGCTTGTCGTTCCCCACCTCTACGCCTGGAAAAGTGCCAAGTGGATTAATGGTTTGGAGTTTCTAGAACGTGAGGAATCAGGTTTTTGGGAACGCAATGGCTATCACCGCCGTGGTGAACCCTGGGCGGAGGAACGATATAGTTAGTGGTTTTGGGTTTTAGTTGTAGAGACGCGCCAGGTTGCGTCTCTACATTAAACCTCTTGTAAAAGTCAATTTTGTGAAAAAACCACAGATGGACACAGATGGACACAGATAATTTATCTGCGTTTATCTGC
>NZ_CAWMYC010000178.1:0-30162 GCF_963872035.1 Scytonema sp. HK-05 | reverse complement strand
AAAACCATCGTCAGTGGTGGAGATGATGGCACCGTCCGCTTGTGGAATCCGCAACTCAAGCCGATTGCTCAGCCCTTCAAAGGTCATTCGGGTTCTGTCTATTCAGTAGCAATTAGCACGGACGGCAAAACCATCGTCAGTGGTGGAGATGATGGCACCGTCCGCTT
The DNA here is from genome assembly GCF_963872035.1 of Scytonema sp. HK-05. Classification (NCBI taxonomy): domain Bacteria; kingdom Bacillati; phylum Cyanobacteriota; class Cyanophyceae; order Nostocales; family Scytonemataceae; genus Scytonema; species Scytonema sp. HK-05. The sequence goes on along the minus strand of NZ_CAWMYC010000178.1, from coordinate 29,995 downwards.
GTGGAATCAGCAAGGACAGCCGATTGCTCAGCCCTTCAAAGCTCATAAGGGACCTGTCTATTCAGTAGCAATCAGCACAAACGGCAAAACCATCGTCAGTGGTGGACAAGATGGCACCGTTAGGTTATGGGATATCAATTTTGACCATTGGTTGAAAATTGCTTGTGAACGGTTGCGCTTTCATCCCGCGCTCGTTGGTGATGCCAAGGCAACTTGTCAGCCATATTTTCGTTCTTTACATTAATTCATAAAAAAACTTTATATTTTGTATATATTCGCGCTCTCCTCAAAGGGGGAATAGGGGTACGAGTAGTAACCGACTCAAATGGTACGCCAAGACCAACTTTGCTTTAAATAGAGAGGAGATGAAGCGTGACCTAGAGCAACGGGGGGCAATTTTTGGCGTGAGCCATGCAGGGCGGCTCCTTTGGAGCATCACTCTCAAGCGTGCGCGACGCGCGCTCGCTCTCCTGTTCCAACCTCAACATAACCAGTTGTCCAACTACTGTGCGACAAAATTCGGTTTTCGTCTATTCCTAGCCTTCTTGTTTCTTTTTACTATACTGAGGTTTCCAATTGATTTGTTTAACTACCTCTTGATTTTCAGGGCGCTCTAACCAACCTTCTAACGCTTCAATAAGTATTTCACTAAGCTGTTTGTCTCTGAGTGCAGCTACAGCCCTAACTATTCGATTTAAATCATCAGGAATTTGTCCGCGAAAATCCTTCTTCTCAACTGCCATATCACAATCGTGCATAACTGCCCAATTGTGCCATAGCTATAAAGTAGGTGATAAACTTTGGGAAATAGCTATTTTGGAAGTTTGGAATATTGCGGTATGATTGCATTTAACCATAATGCAATGAAATATGGAACTCCTTAGTACTGACTGTATAAAGGAAAACCTCTATAGACTTTTGCAAAAAGTCTAAATCATATGTTTACACGAATTGAGCTTGAAACAAAAACTCTTCTGCAACTAGTTACCCTATGCAACCGATACGGGTTAAAAGCACATCATGACCCAGAACAGAGGTCTTCTTGGGCGACTGTGTTGCTGTCCTTCTCCAACATCGCTATTACTCAAATGCAGCGTGGCGTGGGATTAAAGCATCCAGGGCGAGATGGCATAGAAGCTCTCATAACTGCTTATGATGCTCTAGGGTCGCCCACAGCTGAACAAGTGGCGCTCATTAAATCTTCCAGTGAAGGACGGGTTATGCCTTCTCCGTATAGATTAGAGCAACAAAAATTACTCGCTTTTTATGAAGCCAAGCGTAAGCTAGATGAAGCGATATCCCTTGTCAACTTCCAACCATAAAATAACTTAAGATTTCAGGCTGGGCAATATAAGTCCGTGACTTACTAGAGCGGATTTAAGAACATAAGGCGAGCAATTACCATTCAACCGCATATATATACGGTTACAAGGTAAGCAGACTAAGAGTTGTGCCAACTTCAACCTCAAAAAGATGAAATCACCGTGTAAAAATTGCAGCTTTCTCAATTTGGTGTAAGTGGAGCGCTTTCGTATTATTCTCAATACAAAAGCCGCAACTATCACGCGGTTTTGTCTAACTAACGAAGATACCACACTTGTTTATGTCTCAATTCTACCCAAGCATCAGCGTATATGCTAGCTTGGCATCAGCAAACCAATAAATCAGTTTACCATACATGGATAAACATTTATACTAGTTGCAATTAACCATAAAAAAAAATTTTGGGAGATTAACCGGAGGAAATCTCTAGCCATTGAACGCGGAGCAATGTAAGTAATCAGAAGTGATAGCTAACAACGGGAGCAGTGATAACTGCTAACAGAGGAGCCACCAAATCTCTAGTACCTAGAACGCAAGCACTCAGGCAACATAAACGATTCCTGGCAATCGTACCAAAATCCAATTGATGTTTTAGTTTAATTACCTCAAAGCTATCACATTCTCCGTTCAGTGGGTGCAGTTAATCCCCCAAAGTTCAAAACTTGAACTTTTGGAAGTGATGTGAATGCTTAACTGGAAACCATTTAACCGTCTACCCAACGCCCAAGAGATTGTCAACGGACTCAAGAAAATCCCTTCACACTGGTCGTTGACCCCCCTACAGGACAAATCACCACGACGCAAGGGCTGGCAAACAGAAGGTTTTATCCCTCATACAGAGATTGCCCGACTGATACTCAATGGCGAGCACAAAATTAGCAGCAAGGGCAATTCATACACTCGTTACTGGTCTGGGTTTGGGCTACGGACAGGCGATGTGTCTGGTGGTTTGTCGGTGATTGACGTTGACGGACCAACTGCCCAACCATTGCTCAATGCAATCAGTGGTGGTGATATTCCCTCAACTGTCGGCTGGAGCAGCGGTAAACCAGGACGCTACCAGATAGCATTTCAAATCCCAGATGAAATCAGACCACTCCTTGAGGACTTTAACCGCAAAGCGCTGACTGAGTGGGGAGAACTTAAAACCGCACGCTCTGAGTCCGGTAAACCAACTGAATTACTAGAGTTTCGCTATAACCGCTGTCAATCCTGTTTACCACCCAGCCGTCACCCAGAAACAGGCGCTTACAAGTGGATTAACTCACCAGACACCACTGCTGTAGCACTCGCCCCCCAATGGCTTTGTGAATTGCTCATTAAGTTTGCTACCTCTGAGAAAAAACTTGAACAAGAACGCCTAGAACGGGCTATAAGATGGGCAGAACTCCAAAAACGGGTCAAATATCAAAACGGTGTCGTAACCGACCTTGTTGACTTCCTAGAGTTTGAAATTCTCCCCCGCCTTTCCCCAGAACAAATTTTCTGCTGGGAGGGTCACAACTTTAGGGAATACGGTAACACCCTCAAAGGCTGTCCCCCTTGGCGTACTTCTACCAGTGGTACGTCCTTCCATGTCTGGTGGGACGGTACACACTGGGCATGGCAAGATAAAGCCACAGGAGAGGGCGGTGGTGCCGTCCAGTACCGCTGGAAACTAGAGGGGGGGCTAGGAACCCCAAAAGGCAAAGATTTTGTTCATATAGTGGCACAACTGGCACTAGTTGCTGGCGTTTCCATACCAGAGCAGCTGCATTTACAACACACTACCAGTGAAGCAGAAATACAAGCCGCTGCTGCTAGAGAAAAAGAGCAACAGGAATGGCAGGAGAACCAAGAGCGCTACTTAGGAGATCGCCACCAGCAAAACAAAGTACAATGGCTTGCCGAATACCCAGAACGGGTGAAATGGACCCAAAAGCGCTTAAACGATTTTACCCCTTGGGTGAGCGAACAGCGTAATGAACGCTTTTTGAATTTAAAAGTTGAGAATTTCAAACCAGGGGTTTACCTGATTAAATCTGGCACCGGAACAGGTAAAACAACACTCGCCAAAGACATTGTTCATCATTTTGGTGCAGGTAATGTCGTCAGCTACAGAAATTCTCTATTAGAACAATTTTGTACATCCATCCTCAAATTGCGTTTCCTTTGGGACATTCAAACAAATGACCCCACGCTCAACAAAAAACTCCTGGCATCAACCGCTTGGGTGGCAGCTTGCATTGATTCGCTGCACAAGCTTCCACCGAAAAAGGTGTTAATTCTAGAAGAAGTTGACAAATTAATCAACCATTTACTCTTAGGAAAAACCTGTAAGAAAAACCGCTCTGTCAAGATTAGAGCATTTGAAGAACATTATAAAGCGGCTGAATATGTCTTTTGCTTTGATGCCGATTTATCCGGCACTGCTGCTAAATACCTGAATAAACTTGCGCCAGAAAAACAGATTTTTGGGATTCACAACGTCCATCAAATTGAGCCTTGGAACTGCTACTTTTACAATGGAGCAGTCAGTAAGAAAACTGGTAACACAAAACAAAACAGTAGAAAGGACTATGAAGCAGACCTAATTAACGCTTACCTCCAAGGTGAAAAGATACTTGTAGTCAGCGACTCTCAGCGCTGGCTTGCTGGACTGGAACTACTGTTTAGAACCTTAGCTCCAGAACGCGACGGTTTGCGCGTAGACAGTTTTACCAAAACTGAAAATCCACAAGTTGATGCATTCTTGAAAAATCCCAATGCTTGGATTACAGACAACGCCCCTTCCTTCCTTTTTCTATCACCAACCGCTGAGGCGTCATTAGACATCACCATTGACTGGTTTGATGCCGTTTGGGGAATGTTTGTCGGTTCTATCAGCCACTGGGGCGCAATGCAGATGCTAGCACGCTTACGCACTGCTGTACCGAGGTATATCTTTGCACGTACCCATTCATTAACAGATGACCAATCTTCCCGTTCTCCACTCCCTACTGTCATCGCTAAGCACATCCTCAGAACGCACACTGAGACAGTACACGAAATTGCCCTTGTGGAGAAACTGGCTCAAAATGATGATTTTGCTCTTCTTAGGACACTTAGTACAATGTTAGACCCCAAGAGTGAAAAATGGAACAACCCCCACGTTGAAGCACTGTGCGACTATGTCGCACGAGATAACTATTCGCGGGCTAACCTGCGCGAAAACTTGTTTAACTCCTTGCAACAGTCAGGGCATAATTTATTTTTACAGCCCCTAGATTGGGAAATCTCCGAATCCAGGGTGACAAAAGCTACTGATGAAGTCCTTATGTCCTGGGCGGATGCGATTTGCAACGCACCGGATATTACGACTGAGGCTGCAAGAGAGATTCTTGCTGATATGAACGCCACTCCCGAGGAGCGGTTTACAGCACAAAAGGCACTTCTCAAAGAAAGGTTACCAGAATTGGAGTTGACCGAACAATTTATCTTTGAGCGCTATCTAAAAGACCATAGCTGGATTAAGCATCAAGAAACCCACTGGTTGCTGTTCCACCCCGAAGTGCAGCAAGAAATTGATGTACAGCGGTGGAAAAATGCGCTCTTGTCCGATACTCCTGTTTGGGATATCCGCACCAACTTTCTTGCCATTAAAACCATGCGCGAATTGGGCTTACCTGAAATTATCACCAATTGGGGCGAATGGACCAAAGACTCACCTGAATTAATCGCCTTCAAGCAAAAAGCCCTTTCAATGCAGCAACGAGTCAAACTCGCATTCAACATTACTGTCAATGAAGATTCTGACCCCTGCTACCTACTCCAGCGGTTACTAAAAAAAGCGGGTATCCCTGTTAAGCGTCGCGAATTCCGTAGAGGTTTGGAGCGAGGAAGAATTTACAGCATTGACCGTGAATCACTCTCAACAGGTGATTATAAAGCTGTCTGGGATGCGTTAACACGCAAATATACTCATTATGTCGGGATGACACAAACCACCTTTTCTGAAATATCTTTAGAAAGCCAGTTTGCGTCACTCACCCCACAACAGACACAGCAGTTCATGGCTCAAATGCTGAAACCACCACCAGGTGAGGAATTGGACCTCAAGGCTGCTAATGTCGAGTTAGTTTTAGAAGCAATGGAGTGTCCCAACGGAATTGAGATGGTGCAGGTCCTAACTGAGAACTGGTGTACTAGTTTTGCAAAAGAAGTTTATGATTTACTGCCCCCTGAGTTACAAATGCGACTTCCGTTTCTGATAAAAGCTAGTTAATGGGTTCATCAACACCTGTATATTTCCAAACAGTCAATCTAATATGCGTCAACCAATAAGCTGGAATAAAATTCAGCTCATACTCATTTGAGAAATTCGGGAACCTAACCAAGGTCACTCGATTTAGGGGCATCCTAACAGTGGTTGCGTCTGCTGTCGGTATTCCTAATCCCAAATTCACTCTTTGAATGAGATTTCCTGCGTATCTCCAATGAGGTTTGGCTGTTTTGGAAGTACAGCGTACAGCCAAGATATGTTCAGTCAATGGTGTAATGAGTTCAAATGCAGGAATAGCAACAAGCAATCCTGTTACTGTTGTTGTGGCAACCCGTTCCTGGTTAAAAGTTAACTTCCAATTCTGGGAATTGTTAAGGTCAAGAACAGGTTCCATAAAGTGAAATTAGATATAAATCCGCTTTTTGGGAATGCGTATTGCATCAATATCTTTTCCATAAATCTTTTTCCCCTTAGCAGATTTCAGAGCTGTACCCACCTTGTCAGGGTCACACACAACTCTTAAAGTGGCACCACCTTTAACACGGACGGATAAGTTAATGAATCCGGTGCCTTGCTGCAATTTTAATCCGGTTTCTTTCTTGCCATCATCGCTATCAACATCTTGCAATCCCAAAACATCTAACAAATCTTTGTATTTGTCAGTAGGTGCATTGAAAAGATGCTTTGTAGATTTCACCATAAAAGTGTGATATTTCTTGACATCGGGCGCGTTAGAAGCCCCTCCAATGCCGTCAGAACCAATTGGGTTACTGCCTTCTATCTGTGGATTGTCTGCCATAAAGCTTTCTCCTTATAAACTTAAAAGTGATTAGGCAAGATAAGGGTTAGCGCTGACTGATATCGTTCCATCAGTCGCCACTGAGAAAGTTATTGGGAATTCAGCGTTAATCGTTGCAATGTTAGTTTCTGTTGCATAGCTAAGTTGCACTTTATCTCCAACATCCGGTTGAGATTTCTCAGTATTTTGTAACCTTTGAAAAAGCTCTAAAACTGCTTGTGGTAAAGTAGTAGCTTTTAAATCACCATCAGTCGTAAAAGGAGTACCAAGATAATCTACAGCAGAGAAAGTTACTTTCCCATCATTACTAAAGTCGGCTGATAAAGGTAATGCAGCTTGCACCTGAATAACATTGTCACCAGTAAAAAAGGAGACTGCAATATTATTTGGAAAAGCTTCAGGAGATGCAGCTTGTGCAGCGCGTTCAGCGTTTTGTAGTATCAATGCTGCTTCCATTGCTATCCCTTCTAAAGTGGTTGATTTTAAGGTGCCACCTGCACCTGGATCAAAAGCTGCCATGTATACATCAAATGTAAGGTTTATACCAAGCTAGCTTTGTCGTCTGATATCGTAAAGCAATATCTGAATTTTGGTTAGTTGGGACTTAAGCCCCAACTAGGATATTGATACATACCACTTGCCCCCTGTTTTTAAACCGATTAAGTGTCCTTGAAGTATCCGACGCCTAACAGTTTGCGGGTGTATATACTTAGTTGCCGCGTATTCTGCAATTGGTACGAGTTTATTAAGCTCAGTTGCAGCTTTCCAGTAATTAGCAAGGTATGGTGCAGTGACAGTCATGAGAATCGTACTATCCAATCAGGAATAGTATTTTGTTGACCAGTCGAAAAGAATTTCGCCATTTTAGGAATGACAGTAATTTCTTTTAAAGCTTTCCCTTTACGGATTGTTCCACCTTTTAAGTAAGAATTCGTTAGATACTCAGGACTAATAATCTGTTGACAAGCATTGATGATTTTTCTAGCTTCTGATTGACTGTAAGCATTGACTATCACTTTGCTGTTATCATTAAGAGTCAAGATTTCTTCCCAGCTACCTTTTTTATACCCAGGCACAGGAGAAGTTTTAGGTTTATTCCCTTTGTAATGTGGAATCGTAATTGCATACATTGGTGAACCAACTTTGCCATTGCCTAAATCTTCTCCAAATTGAATAACTAATTGTGGTCTTCCGGCTTCAGGGCGTATCTGCCACCAGTCGGGGACGGCTGCATAACATTCACAATCAAAAGATTTGTTCTTTTGCAGACATAATTCTTCAGCAATCAAAGCTGTTGATTCAAATTGAATTTGAGTTTTGAGAATTTCAGAACCATTAGGTGTTGCTAAAACTTGCACTGTTGTAGATATACGTTTTGGCTTCCATTCTCCATCTTGAAGTTCACACACAACTGTTGGCACTTCTAAATCAAGCCAAAAAATGCTATTAGTTTCTAATTTTGAGTGGACTTCTTTTATTGTTTCTTTAATAAAAACAATGCAGGGTTCGTCACAGATATTAGTTGTAGTTGTTGGTGGATTGTTGGGCGGTTCCGGCTCTGGTTCTTGTGGGTTGGGTGCTGGTGATGTTCCTGGTGTTGGCGATTGAGTTGGTTCCGGCGTTGGTTCCGGTTGTGGTTCTGGTGAATTTGATTGATTTGGTATTGGTTCCGGCGCAGGAGTGGGTGTTGGTTCTTCTTGGGGTGTTGGTTCGGGTTGTGGTTGTGGGGCAGGTGTGGGGCTAGAGGAAGGAGTTGGTTCCTCCTCGGGTGTTGGGTCGCGTTGTGGTTGTGGGGCAGGTGTGGGGCTAGAGGAAGGAGTTGGTTCCTCCTCGGGTGTTGGGTCGCGTTGTGGTTGTGGGGCAGGGCTAGAGGAAGGAGTTGGTTCCTGGTTGGGTGTTGGTTCGGGGCTTGGCGTCGGCGTCGGCGTTGGTTCTGGTTCTGGCTGTGGAGTAGGGGCGGGTACAGGTACAGGTTCAGGTTCTGGTTTTGGTTCTGGTGTTGGGTCGGGTTGTGGTTGTGGGGCAGGTTCCGGGCTGGTTTGTGGAGTTGGTGAACCGTCGGGTATTGGTTCCGGGCTTGGCGTCGGCGTCGGCGTTGGTTCTGGTTCTGGCTGTGGAGTAGGGGCGGGTACAGGTACAGGTTCAGGTTCTGGTTTTGGTTCTGGTGTTGGGTCGGGTTGTGGTTGTGGGGCAGGTTCCGGGCTGGTTTGTGGAGTTGGTGAACCGTCGGGTATTGGTTCCGGGCTTGGCGTCGGCGTCGGCGTTGGTTCTGGTTCTGGCTGTGGAGTAGGGGCGGGTACAGGTACAGGTTCAGGTTCTGGTTTTGGTTCTGGTGTTGGGTCGGGTTGTGGTTGTGGGGCAGGTTCCGGGCTGGTTTGTGGAGTTGGTGAACCGTCGGGTATTGGTTCCGGGCTTGGCGTCGGCGTCGGCGTTGGTTCTGGTTCTGGCTGTGGAGTAGGGGCAGGTACAGGTACAGGTACAGGTTCTGGTGTTGGCGCGGGTGTTGGTTCCGGTTGGGGTTTTGGCGATTGGCTTGGTAGGAGCGGGTGCGGGTCTACTACTGGATCTGTGGGGTCTACTACTGGTGTTCCAGGTCTTACAAAAGGAACAATTTCATGATCAGGAAATTGAAGAGGAGTAAGTGGAACTGGAAATGCTGGAAGATAATCTGGAAATGTTGTAGGAATCTGTAGAGGTTGTTCTATCGTCGGCGCACTAATATCTTGAATAGAAGGCAAAAATCTTGAGGGGAATTCTATTGAACGAGAAGGAACAATATTAGTTTTAGGGAAAGTTCTTGGTCGTCGTGCTATTTCATTATCAAGATTTAAATCGCCCGTCAGAACTCCTCTATTTAACCTATCTCCTATTTGAATCTTTTTTGGAGGAATTTTATCAAGAGTTGACTGCCAGTCAGATTCATTTAAAGAATTTAAAAATTTTTGTCTATCCCTCCAGTTAACACCATCCCAAGGGAAATAAGATTCTTCTTTTGCTGTACCGGGATAAAATGTAATAGACTCGTCTGTACCTTCATAATAAGCAGGTTCACCATTGACATAAAGCCAGTCGGCATCGCATCGCATTATTACATCTCCCCAATACACCTCGTAAACGGGTGCATTAGGAGATTCAGTGCGGTAGAGATTAAAAGAAGGTCGCACTTCCCAAGTATCACCAGGTTCTAAATAATAAGCATAGTCAGGGTCATAATATCCTTTTGAAACACAAATACCTTCGTCGTAAGCTTTATCACCATCAACTTCTTGCCACTTAATATATTTTCTAATTTGATAAGGTGTTTCGGGATTATTAGCAATATACTTTTGTGCAGCCTTGATGCGTAATTCTTCAACTTGCTCTTTCTGGAGCAAGTAATAAGTCGCGCCAGCAATCACGGCACCTGCAACTACAACAGGAAGAGCAAAAGCTGCAAGTTCTACAGCGGTTCCATATAAAAGTACGTCTTTGACAAGTTCGACGACTAAAGGGATGCCAGCAGCAGGGATAGGCATGATTAGCTTTTAAATTCAGTCGGAATAGAAGCACTAGAAAATTCTTGGATGTGAGTCCAGATTTTTGTTTGACCTTTCTGCCAGTTGGAACTCAACTGAAATGAATTTCTAGTGACGAATCTCCACTGAGGACTAGCATTAATCTCAGCCGGAACAAAAAATGGAGCGGCGGTGCAAGTTTTGACAGTAACAGCATTGGCTGAATTCGTGCCTTCTACTGCTGTCACAGTTTCGTTGAGATATCCGAGAACGAGTGCAGCCCAAACAAGGAGCTTTTCAACAGTATCAACAGAAGCGGGGATGTCAGCACGGTTTAATGCAGTCATTTTTTGGCATTTTTGACATAGGCATTTCCTTTTATAAGCGATGCATTAATTGTTCACAAGTATTTTTAGAGAATCCCCGTGGCGATGACTCCCGGGGAGTGTCAACCCTTGACATCACAAACTAGCTTTTTAAATAAAGATACTGAAATAATAGCTGTCTTGACCAAACTTTGAGCCGAATTAAAATCAGAATCACCTGTTACTAAAAAATCTGCCTCTGCTGCTATAGCACAAGCCAGAAACTTTGCATCTTTTCTGTCTCTTGGAAAATCAATTTCCACATTAACCTCAATAAGTATCGTCAAATTCTCCAGAATTTCAAACCACTCCGAGCGGATTTCTGGAGTCAATTTGAATTTAGAGCGACTCAAAACCTCCTTATATTCTGTTAAAATTTCTTCAGACACAATCCACTCATAATCAGGATTGTCAACAACAAATTGAATAACTGCTCTTGGTTCTCTCCCCTTGAGTACAGCAGAAACTAAAACATTCGTATCAATAATAATCTTCATTCGCCCCGACGGTATGCCTCAATTTCTGCTGCTATATCTTCTTCTGTAATCTCTTGTACTTCTGTTCGAGACTGCGTTCTATCAAATAAATCTCTAACTTTTTCACTCATTGCAGACCTCTCCGGCTCTTCTGCCAAGATAATGACTTCAACGCGCTGTCCTCGCTGAAATGGTAAATTAGATAAAACGACATTATTTGGGTCTTCAATCGTGACGTATATTTTGTATGCGTTCATTTTTATTTAATCCTTGTCAGTTGAAAGAATTGCTCACATTTACTCTCTTCTGAAATCCTCATCGCGCTAAGTATAAACCGCTACTGTCATTCGGCTTGGCGTGGGCATAACGGCTCGTCGTGTCTAACGACTTATGACCCAACGTATGCTGTACCAACTGTGTCGGTGCTCCCCTGTCCATCGCGTGTGATGCATGGCTGTGGCGTAACCAGTGCGGCGACACCCGTCCTTGGACTTGAGCTAGTTCCCCAGCCTTTGCAACAATGTCGCGGATTTGGCGTACCTGAAGCGGTTTTTTGCCTTTGCGACTGGGAAACACCGCAGAATCGGGGTTATTATCAACTCTTGTCGCCAGGAGCGCTTCATAAAGCTGTTTTGGGATAACCACCCTCCTAGTCTCCTCCCCCTTGCCAAACAGCGTCACCTGTCCGTGTCCGTCCCGGTTGGGTGAAATGTCTCTCCACCGCAGAATTGCCATTTCTCCGACTCTTGCCCCAGTGTAGTAGAAAAACTCGACAATCAAACGGTCGCGTTCTGGTAGCGGCGCAGCCATCATGCTGATTGCTTGCCTTTCGGTTAAAATGCGTTCTGCCAAAGTGTCTTTGCGTTTAGGCAATTTTACCTTCACTCCAACGTTATACCGCAAGTAATCAATCGAATGTCCAAACCGCAACAAACTTCTCATTGACGCCAGACGCCTCCTCCGGGTGGCAGATGCTAACCCTTTGACTTCCAAATAATCAGCGTAAGCTTGCAAATCGTTGAGCGTCACCGTCCGCAAGTCCAAATCATTTAACCTGACATTTTTGGGGTTTTCTTGTACCAAAAACCCAATAAACCCCCTGACATCTGCTTCATAGTTCCTCCGAGACTGAGGCGTTTTGTCATGCAGCCATAAAGCGACTAATTGAGCAGTTCCAGAGACATCAGCCATCCGCTCAACGGGTACTGAGAGCGCTGTAGAGTCAGCAGAGATTTCTTGTGATAACATGACGGACAATAGAATTAGCATTTTTCATCCCCACCCAAACTGCTTCTATCGGTGGGGATATCTATCAGTATTTTCCGATAAAACGGACTCCAATCGCCGCAAACCCACATTTTAGGTGATTCAATCTAAGACAATATTCCGCTAACGCGTAGATATCCTCAGACAGTAAAGTACACGCTTCACGGATTCTTGCAGCGGTAAACAGACATACGCCAAACAGGGTTTTATCACGCTCCGAGTCAAATCCTTGGGCGAAAAGCTGCAATATCTCGGGGTCAAATGAGCAACTACGCAGAAAGTTACGATAAGGAGTTGAGGACCTGCTGGTAACATCCTGGTTAGCAAGGATAAAACTGTACCATTTGAACGCCTCTAATTTTTGTAGCCTGAAACCCTTATGGCTACGTTGTAAAATGCTGTATCAAATAGAGTATAGGTTATTTGGTACATCGAGAATTGCGAAAAATATCGATTTGCAGAATGCTTATCTAGTAAGGGTTACAGCCTTAGCGTAAGTTTCTGTACGATTGCTCATTTAGCCCCTATCTCTTGCTGCGTTAGAATTTTGGCGCGACCGTGCCGATTGATTTTCATCGCCAGACCAAAAACACTGTGATCCACAGCCTACACCTGATCTAAGCCCCAGCGATACCCGTTTCTACGTCTAAGGACATAAGTTTATTTAATTTTGAGATATTAATGAGATATTAATGAGGTATTAAATTGAAAAATTAATTCCGATAAAAAGTTATGGCAACCGAGCAAGAGCTGAAATCTCTTTTTAATAATTTAGATCGCGATCAAGACGGCAAAATCTCCATTAATGAGCTTTTTTTAAGTCCTGGATTAAGTGCAATTATCTTATCAGAAACAAATACCACTAGCCCCCAGGAGTTACTGTCACGGTATGGTTTAGTCGAAGACGGTAGTATTACCTTTGAAGAGTTAAAGGAAGTAGTTGAGAAAGCACATAATTTAACCTAGCAGTCAAAAACCCAATACCTAAAATCCCTCTCTAGACCACGCTTTGAGGGATTTGCAATTTCTAGGTCATTGGTGACTTGCTCCCGGAAATTCCAGTGTCTTTTGCTTTTAGAGATTAAATGGTTCTAAGATTTGGATAGGCATTTTTATACCGTTAAAAGTAGAAAATAATGGTTGATTCAAAAGGTCATAAGAGTTGACTACGACTATTTGAGGAATAGCGCCAGTCTTCAGAAAATTTATTGCATGATTGGGTATTTCGTCAAAAAATACAGCCGTGTGTATAACTCCTTTATGTTGAATAGCAATATCTAAAACTGTTTCAAGTACCAGACCAAAATTCCAAAGTTCATCGATTGTTGGAATCGCATCTTTTCTTGTTGACTCAGTATTAAATAAATATTCATCCCAAACTATCTCAATAATGGTGTTTTCACTTTTTGCAATTGGATAATCTGGAAAAATCCCCCAGTATGGTGCGTCTCTGTTTACACGCCAAGTAATAGTTGGTAAGACTTCACTCTTGACATATGCGTCATATCCGACAAATTTGGCTTCTTCTCTCAAGAATTTAATAAGTAAATCTTGAGCGTATTTTTGAGCGTAAGTTTTAGATTTTTTATTGAAGTTGTCCATTATTGAGTTTTTCTCCTTAATTTGTTTCGTCGTCAAAATTAATCAAACTCATTTGAATCATAATTCGATACCACCGTCAAATTCTTCTGGGTCGGCGAAAATAGAAGGTTCGTGTCACCAGGTGCAGCCTTGTAAAGTTTTGTAAAAATGACCGATTTTTCAGGGTTAATTGATAAGCAATACAAATGATAACTTTGCCTAGTTTGTCTCCTTTTAGGCAATGTTTTTTAGTTTCGAGACGGAGTAATAATACTTTGAAACAAACACTTCCAGATGCTCCAAGTTCCGTTTTAGGCAAAGTTATTTTACTGTCTCTGCATTAGGAAAATTATTTGTGCAACAAATCTATTTGCGCGAGCGTTTAAATCTCGTACCAATCTCTGTAATTCTTGCTGTATAAGGTTTATAGCCATCGGCTGCACCTAGTGACACGAACCTTCGATCTACGCCCAGTCGTAGTTTTGATGTGTTCTTCGGATTGGCTGTCAGTATCAATATTGTTTTGATACCCGTGTCAGAGTTACTCATAAGAGTATTTTCAAGCAGTGGTTGGCTTTATATATTGATAAAGTTTAAACTGTATGCTATCCAGGTTAGTCAAGAAAACACCTCTACTCAAGCGGATTTGGACAGCACAAATCTGGAAATTAAGGCAACCAGATCATACCTGCACTTGGTAACAACGCTCTTATGATAAGCAGAAATTATCAGGTCAGTGATATCAACGAAAGAATACGGGTTGTAGCGGTAGTCATTGATAAGCCTGAATTAAGTTGAGGCTTCTGGGTTGTCGTTGAAAACGGAATCATAAGAGTTTTCGGGTTGTACTCCACGAAAAGCAGATAACGTGTAAACTACTGATATTAGTTAATACTAACTCACAATGAAGGTCAACGGAAACGGACAAGGGAAAATTTTAACCCCGGAAGAATTACGGCTGTTATTTACTGATGGATTGACCAACCCACGCGACCGCGCTCTATTTGCCATCTGCTTATTCACTGGTTGTCGAGTGTCCGAAGCGCTGGGACTTAACACCACGGACATTAAAAGCGGAACGTTAACTTTTAGGAAGTCTACCACCAAAGGGAAACTCAAAACTCGGGTTGTAGATATTCAACCCGGATTAGCTGCATTTTTGGCGGAGCATCAACCAAAGCCAGGGGCGTTGTTCCCAGGCAAGCGCGGTATTACTGAGCGACTGACGCGGTTTGCAGCTGAGAAGATTCTGAAAAATGCCTGCAAGCGCGTGGGCTTAGTTGGTGTCAGTACTCACAGCTTTAGGCGGACGGCGTTAACTCAGATGTGTAGCGCTGGTATTCCACTGCGGCATATCCAAGAAATTAGCGGTCACAATGACTTGGGAACTTTGCAGCGGTATTTGGAAGTGACACCAGAGCAAAGGAAGAAAGCTGTTTCTGTTATTGGTTTTTGAACTAGGCTGTACTTTGAAATAGAGCCATTGGCTTTGCCATAGTAGAACACCTCAACTCATCCCTCTATTATGCAACGCCGGATATGGTTGCTGGTGATGGAGTGCTGGTTTGGAAATCTGGAGATAAAGCAGGGATTTATGCGAGCACAAATTCTAATTGTTGTACAATCACTGAAAATACTTATTTATAAATAATATTTGATTTATGATTTCTGATGTACTTTCAGACGCAAAAACTGACATAGAGCATTATTTGAATGAGCCTACATTTTCAGATGTTTACTCTGATGCAAGGTTAAGAGAGCAACTTCATGACTTAATGATAAGCATGGAAAAAATAAGAGTGCAGTTAGATGCTGTACCCGATAGAGAACAAATTTTTGAATCATTGATAACACAAATTGAAGAAAGATGCAAAACCGCAAATATTGAATGTAAAAGAATTAGATTTGATGATGATGATAATAATGAAGGTTTAAAAATATTCTTACAGGAAGGACGTAGTACAAGACCTGTATTAATTAGTATTAGTAATGCAAGGAAAGCAGGAATACTTGTAGAACATAAATTTGAAAACTATAAATTTATATCTAGTTATAATGGAATATGTTCCTATGAAGATAAATATATTGAAGTTTTGGTTAATTCACTAGACAAATCTTCAATTGAAAAAATTTATGAAAGTCTTTTTAATCTGGATGATTTCAAAAACTATATAAACAATTTTTTCTCTGAAAATGATACTAAATTAGAGTTAATATGTAACTCACCTGAAGGCTTAAATATTACTATATCAATTAGCCCTGTTTCTGATATAGCAAAAGCGTTGCTGGGTAATCTACAGGATGACAGTATTTCTTTAAAAATTAGTGGTTTGAATATATCAAGACAAGAGCAAGCTGTTAGTTATCTTGAAAAATACGCAAATTCTATATTTTTTCAGATAGATTTAGTTTTAGGCTTACCTCTAACTGTTCAACGTATTCAAGCTCAAGAAGAAAATATTTTACAACACCATGAGCAAACTATTTTAAATATTAAATATCCAGTATGCCAGTATGATAAAGAAGCACTGTCCCTTTATTGGTATGCTCGAAGTGCTAATGAAATGCCTTTATTACAGTACCTAGCCTACTATCAAGTAATAGAGTTTTACTTCTCCACTTATTCACAAATCAAAGCTAAACGCACAATTCAAAATTTCATGAAATCGCCTGAATTTAACATTCATAACGATAACGATATAATAAAAGTGCTAAGTATAGCAAAATCCAGTTTTGCTAGAGGTTTTATAACTGAAATTTCGCAGTTAGAAGCAACGCTCAAGGAATGTATTCAAATCTCATCAATTAAAGAATTTTTTGAAAAAAATGAGAACCTCAAAAAAATTCTTACTGACAAAAAACATAAGACACTTGATTTAGAGCCATTGTCTTATGATAATGATGAAATGTTAATAGACAGCATAGCAAAACGAACCTACGATGTTAGATGTAGAATAGTCCACACTAAAAATGAGAATAATTTTGACAATACAAAATCGATATATCCTTTTACTAAAGAAGCTAAATTACTAAACTGTGAAATTGAACTAATCCATTACCTTGCAAAGCAAGTTTTAATAGCTAGTAGTTGTAAGTTTCAGTTGTAAGAGGTTGAATCTTTTTAGTGAATCTTCCCACAAGCGTGTGTCCTCTCTATTGGGGGGTGCAACAAGTTTTAAGTATAAAAATAGCATCAACCTGTATGTAGTTTTTCACGCTTTAGTTTGGCAATTGCACTCAGTAGGCTAGAACGATGTTTAGCAACAACCATCCATTTGGGTAGGCGGCTAAACAAGCTTTGGTTATGCCAACCGTATTGAGGAATGCGCTTCGATTCGCGCAATTTTGCCTGTATATATTGTTCTAGCAGTAGCAGATGGCGTTCATTGTATGCCCATAATACATGATTGCGATATTTGGTTTGTAACCATAGTGGTAGTCCAAAGTAACTATCACACATCGGATCTGCATACCAGTCAAATCCCAAGCCGTTACCAGTCCATTCTTTGAGCAGCCCACATCCTCTACACACAAAACGCCGTGGGAGTAAGCACGTTAGCTCAAACGTACTGTTACAAGAAACAGGTGTAATACACGCTTTAGCTTGACAACGTGGACAAACCACTAAAATTTCGTCCATCATGTCATAGATGGTTACGCTTTTTTCTTCATGCTGTGGTTGTATCTGGCTCATTATCAGTTAAACCCATTGCTCCTCAAAGAAAGCTGTACCATTTGAAGTCTACCGATTTTTATAGCCTGAAACCCTTATGGCTACATTGCAAAACTTTGCACCAAATAGAGTAAAGGTCAATTGGCACAGCAGTAGCATACTACATACGAACTGAGGCGTGAGCAACGGCATTTTTATTTTCAAATCTCTTGCACAGCAAGGGTTTTAGGCGTTATGTGGCGGCAAACGTCAGCAACGGTTATCTTACCCCAAATAGTGCTATGCCGACATTTTGGATTCAACATTGGGAGAAATTATGTTCAATAAGCCGCTATAGCACACGAAAAGAAAACCCTCATTCCCCGATGAAAGAATGAGGGTTTTACCCTGATGAGAAACGGTGTGTTTATAATGACCGGGTTCTATTACATAGAAGGCATTGGCTAAGTATCACTTTACGCTGCAACTGTTCTAACAAAGAGGAAGCTATTTCAATGTAGGCGCGTTTTGCTATTTGTCAACAAACTAGGGGTGTAAGGGGGTAAGGGTGTAAGGGTGTAAGGGAACCCCATCAATCTTCTTGAGGGGCCTTACACTATGGACGCCGTATTTGTCGTACGAAGTATCTCAGAATACATCTTTAACTTTATTCCATGTTTAAAAACAGGGGCTTGTATCCTCCGAATCGGGGCGCTCTTCCCCTTACACCCCTACACCCCTATACCCCTACACCCGCCCCGAAGGGGCGAGTGTCAAGTACTGCCCAACCATCCTGCATTCTAGGTTTGAGGGATGACTTTCGTTTTGGTGAGGCTATCTGCTTTTTCTCCCAATCATCCCTGACGCATTTTATCAATAAATTCTATCTCATTTCATCGGGCGCTATTGCTGGAACAGGTATTTGGAGAAATGAGATAATAGCGAGAATATTCGCTCTCGCGCTCCACCGCTATTTGTACAGGTTATACCAATAGCATTCGGCAGTGCCGCCGTCAAGTATTCTAATTCTGGTTCTTGCGCTCATCATTTTATTTTCATGAATAGCCATAATGGCTAGTATCCTGACTATACAAAACAAAATACCGTGTATATATATGGCATGTTCACCATATATATACACGGTATAATTTTAAAAAAACTTATTACCAAGACTATTATGACCGAGGATAAACCACTTTACAAAACCAGCATTCACCGGGATGAAAATGGACAGTTTGCCCCGAAGGAATATGGGCAGAAGAAAATCAGAAGCATGATGCTCAGTGACCATGCTTGGGATAGTCTTAAAAAGCTGGCTGATTCTAAAGGTGTCAGCAGAACTGACATCATTGAAGAGTTCACCAGACAGCAGAACAGCGAACAGCAAACAGTACTTAAGGCGCTCAATAATTTTATTGAGATGGAGCGCCAATCATATGGAAGTAACGCGGCTCAAAAAGGAAAAGAATTTTCTATCAACGCTAGGACATGGGATGCTTTTAGGAAGTTCCTTAAACTGGCTGAGATTTCGCCGTGGGAGTTAGGATTAGATGAGTAAGTAGTCTACCTCACTTATAAATCCCACCGGATATATATACGGTGGGATTGCAAGATGAATCTTAAGTTTCATCATCCAATTCAGCTAAAATCTTGTCGAGCCTATCATTACAATCTTTTGCAAATTGGATGCACCGCACGCTAGATGTAGCGAACTGCAAACATAAACGCTTCAAACCGCAAACAAGGTGATTTTGAAACCACATTAACTGCAAATAAGAGGGGTCTCGAAACCACATTAAATGCAAATGAAACTGCAAACATAATTTTCAAACCGCAAACAACGGTTTTGAAACCACATTAACTGCAAATAGGCGCTGAACCTTTATCATGTATGGGTTTGGGCTTAATAACCACGAGAGGGATGAAACTGTCTAAATTAAAAGATAATTACCCAAACCCAAAGTGAGACTTAACTCACATCTTGCACCTGTACGAGTAAACCCTAAAAAAGCTTACCAACAGCACAAAAGTGTAACATAAAAAAAATAAAGACCTTCAGTAAAAATGAGTCACTATTGTTACTATAGTAGTAGCGATAATACTTGGTTCAGCAAATTGCTCACAAAGAACTCAGTTGTCATTGACAATGATAATCATAACGACAGGGGTGTAGAGATGGTGAGCGTCGCTCGCCGTCTCTACACCCTCAGATTAATGGAATTACCTTATACTGAGGAAGCCCTCGCCGACGGCGAGGGCTTCCTCCCACAGCCCAACGATTATCATTCTTGTTAAGAATTGTAAGTTCTGTTGGTTTAACTTCAAATTTGAATTTGCGAATATACCCTAAAACATGAGAAAAAAGGCGTGAAATGTACTTCGTTTTCTTAAGCAAGAACAATGCTTACCCACGCCCAAGAATTAGTTTACACTCTTAAAGAATTGATGCCTACGCAATACCAAAAGGATAATCTTGAAGCTATGCTGGGATTATTCTTGCAAGCGCAAGGGCATCCATTACCCCAATACTCTAAAACAAAATCTCCAAGTGCGTTAAGCCGATTTTTAAATATCAATCCTTGGTCAACAAGGGAGATGATTCGTAAAGTTCGCACTCACATACTGCAAACAGTTTTAAAGCTTTTATCCCAATCTGGCAAAGGACGCAGACCATTTTTACAGGTAATTATTGACCTTACAACTCTAGAAAAACGCGGGAAATTCAAAGACTTTGACGGTTTAATCTCAGTTTATAATGGCAAACGTGGACTACATCTGGTAGTTGTTTATTTAGTTGTAGGAAAGTGGCGTATACCTTGGAGTTTTCGTGTTTGGAGGGGTAAAAGTACTCCCTCACCCGCCCAGTTGGGGCTAAAGCTAGTCAAACGCTTACCCAAAGCCTTCACCGAACCTTTTCAAGTAATTATTTTAGCTGATACAGCATTTGGGAGTGTAGAATTCCTTCACGGTATACGCACGCTTAAATATCACGCCGTTACGGGTGTAGCCATTAACCGTAAGTTAATTGATGGAAGAGTTTTAAGACATTTGCACAAACAGGGACAACAAGTACTTTTGGTTGGTTTGAAGTTTCCTGTGACTGTGACTTGGTACTACCTAAAACGCGACAATGGAAAACTGGAGAAGCGTTTTGTTTTATCTACTAGATCCATTAAAGCTTCCACTCTTAAATGGTGGGGTAAGCGTCGCTGGCAGATTGAAGGATGGTTTAAAACCGCTAAGCATCGTTTTGGTTTGCATCGTTTTGGACAAGGGACTTTGCTAGGTATGTATCGCTGGCTCATCCTTTCTTTAACTGCTTATCTC
This sequence comes from Scytonema sp. HK-05, assembly GCF_963872035.1. NCBI lineage: Bacteria > Bacillati > Cyanobacteriota > Cyanophyceae > Nostocales > Scytonemataceae > Scytonema > Scytonema sp. HK-05. The sequence goes on along the minus strand of NZ_CAWMYC010000178.1, from coordinate 9,472 downwards.
ATAGCTCACTGGACCTATCTTGAGACTCAACTACCATTACCACCTGATTGGGGAGAAGCTGCACAAACTGCACTTGAATCTATTTTGCCTCAATTTATTGTGTCTCTTCTTTTACTTGATATTCAACGATTGACTTCCTTCGCACGTAGTTCTGGTTTTGACATACAAATTTCCAGGTGCAAGATGTGAGTTAAGAGTCTTTACGAGTCAAGGGAAACAAGTTGGTGATACTTGCTCCCAAAAACCTAATTCATAATTAAATTGAACGGATATCGTTCAGATTAAACCACAACATCCGGGCATAAGTGTTTGGCTAATTGGTTCTTATAAATTGAACACTTTTGTGACTATAAATTCCCTAACTCAATCACCGTAAGGGTTACGGCTTATTTGCAGTTAATGTGGTTTGAAAACCCTTGTTTGCAGTTTGAAAATTATGTTTGCAGTTTCATTTGCATTTAATGTGGTTTTGAGACCCCCTTTATTTGCAGTTAATGTGGTTTCAATTTTGCCTTGTTTGCGGTTTGAAGCGTTTATGTTTGCAGTTCGCTACATCTATATTACCAAATATTACTGAGTATTTTATGCGAGAATGGCGATGAATTACTAAACCTTTTTGTTTTGCTTCTTGTGTCACTTGCTCTGCCAAATCATTGAATAGCATTGACATTACTTGTTGCCCTACTAAACGGAGCAGTTTAGCTAGTGAGGCATCTACTTGTTTCACATTTTCACACAAAAAAGATTCTCTTTCTTGAATAGCTTGAAGCAGGATTTGGCTCACTTGTGCGACAATGTCAGAGTAATTTTGATACATGGCACTATCTAATCTGGGTTCACATTCTCTTAAAACACTCCCATATTTAGGTACTTTGTGAAGTCAAAATTCTGCTTGCTGTGCTTACTTAAGAATATTTATTTGTTAGAGGGGGGGAGGTGAGCGTAGCTCACCTCCCCCTTGACCTAAATGATTATCATTATTATTGTCTTTTCTATATTAAGCGATCGCACTCAACCAACGACTTTTGACCACACCCTTAATGAATTGAGAAGACTTTGAGGCAAGTATTACACGTATAAGCCCTTATGTCGTTCTAAAGATTTTAATAACCCAAGTTGCGGGTTATCGACTGATGTGTGCTTGTTCCCATTCAATTCATGCGATCGCGTGCAACAAAGTGGCGTTGCCGCATAGCGCCAACGTACCTTTAGTTTGGTTCCCATTAAAGAACATTGCAGCGCAGACAGCCGTTGTAATAATTTCTGCATCGCTCATGTCTCGACGGCAATCATCGTTATGCCCAATCGCCTTTAACAAATCATCGATGATAGCATAGACAGTTGACCAGATAGCGACAAACTAATCTGTACAGTGTTAGGTGATGCAAGAGCTGCCCTTTGAACAGATACAGGCATCGTCAAAAGCGAGAACTTCTTGGTATCGTTGTGAAAAACATAAACAAGGTAAAAGCTTTATCAGGCTTATGTTCTGAAAGTTTTGAACGAGATAATAGCCCCAAAGTGGAATGCGGAATTGAAAACAGAAAAAGTGTGGTATTAAATAAATAGAATCTTGCACTTACGAGGTATGTTATGCCCTCAAGCAGTTTTTGTAACACAACCTTTGAGCTAGCAGAGTCAACTTTCAACGCTTACCTAAAAGCTGGTACAACATGGCCACAGGTTCGAGGCTCGATTAACATTGGTGTGCTTGCTAATCTGTCTATAGGAAATTGCCTCCAAGATTTTACTCGATTTGTTAACTCACAATTCTCTACAAAGCAACGAGAGAGCACCACAAATGCTATGCTCACCCTTCATAACCGCGCAGGTGTGTTAATTCCTCTCACACATATTGGATCTTTGCTGCACACGGAGTGGGAGCGGTCAAAAGGATCTGTTGTAGTCAGTCTAACGCATAGGTTGACGGGCACACGTTCTTTAGAGATTAGAAGGAAAACTCTCGAAGACTATGCTAAGACGGACTATCCTCAATTTATTGAGATGTGCCTAAAAAGTGACACCTACGCTAAGGAATTTAAAATTATCAGTGACATGGCAATCACAGCTTCTGCGACCTTAGACAATAACCGGGAGATGGCAAAGCTCTTTGTACTGAGTTTGTACAGGGATGAACAGCGATTACGAGCTTATAATCAGCATCGAAAATTATACGAAAAACTCATTAATAAATATAAAATGACTCATAACGTTCTCAGTAATCCATTTGATTTCAAAAAGGAAGTGCTTGGTAAAATTGATTTGACTATCAGAAACAATCTGCAACGACAGTTCCCAGCAGAAGATATCGACTGGATAGCTTGGGGCTTCATTAACTGATCTGAATGCACCAACTAACGATTCGTGGAGAGTGAAGGAGACATATATCAAAGTGAAAGCGGAATCCCCCTTTAAGTTTGGCAATAATAGGAGTCATTGAAGGGACTATAATACCAAGTATTCTTGCTCGATTTCGGTAGAGATCAACCTTCTGGAAACCTAGCTAACAATGAATTTAAAGTATTATGTGGGTTAAGCAGAGCAAAATTTTGGTGACGGAGAGTTTTGCAATCTCAAAAGCAGATGTCGTTGAGCAATATTTACTAAAAGCGAACAAAGAGATTCCTATTGTGATCTCCCCTTATCATTGGCCTGATCTTGATGGAATCGCGTGTGCCTATGCGATGGAAGAGGTTATGAAGTTATGGGGTTTTAGTTCTGTTAGGGCAATGATTGCGGAGGAGCCACAGCGTGAGGCGATTTGGGCGATGAATCAACTAGGAATTTCTCTTCCCCAAATCTCACTTGAAGGCTATGAAGATATTATTCTTGTAGACACAAGTGATCCGCTCGACATACCCTCTTTCATTCAACCACATCAAGTAAAAGCAATTCTGGATCATAGAAGCTATCACACCGCTGACTCTTTTCCTAATGCTGTAGCTCAGATTGAACAGGTCGGGGCAGCTGCCACATTAGTAGCAGAAGTTTACCTGCGTCATATTCCGTCGCCCTCCCGAGAGGCAGTATTCCTTCTTTGCGCTGCTATTGCGTCAAATACTGCAAACTTTAAGTCGTCTGGAACTACGGCTCGAGACATAATGGCGGCAAACCGCCTTCAAGAATTATCATCATTTGATGCGCTAGAGATCGAAAAGTTCGTTGCAGATATGCTCTTAGCAAAGTCGGATTTCTCTAACGTCCCGATGATAAAGCCGCTTGGAGATGATCTATCTTCATCATTACAAACAATCGCTGGAGTACCGACAGCAGTGGCTCAGCTTGAGATTGTTTGTGTACAGCATCTACTTTTGAGTAGAGGAGATGAGATAAAAGAAACCTTACATACTTTAAAAACGCAAAGAGGCGCTGAATCTATATGGCTCATAGCCATAGATCTTAATGAAGGAAAGACGTTCTTTGTATTTCTAAGTGACCATGACAAGGTTCTCGTTGGCAAAGTTATACCTTTTCAGGACAATGGTTTTGTCAATACAATCTTAGACTGCATCATGACAAGGAAGGAGGTTATTCATAAACTTAAGGAGTACTATAGAGATTGAGGGATCTAAATACGCCTCACCATAAAAGTAGGGCTTTTTCATTCTACAAAGGAGAAGAGTTTGTCAATATCATTAGAGGTAAATCTTTGGGCTGATGTGATGGAGGAATAACCTGAAAATTTGCTACATCAAAGTCAAAAAAGCCGTTAATTACAACGGAAAATCAAGCCTTTTCAGGTCATCTTGCAGATTTTTGGTCATATCTCGGCTCAATACATACAGCTTCCCCCACCCTCAGCCCGTGGCGAAACATCATTAACATCAAGGTATAATCGCGGTGAGCATAACGGGCCTTACGTTCAAGGGCGGCATCCAATAGCGATCGCACCTCGGATGGTGTAAGGTATTCTCGCTTACCTGTAATGCTTGTTGGGTTTACGAATTGGGGGTGGTGGCCTCATTGATTCTCGGTGGTAGTGTCCGGTGTACGCGCCTTATTATGGACACTAGCTATTGTCTCAAAGGCTGATACTTTCGTGAAGAACCTCCCCACAAGTGACCTAAGTTAAGCATTACTTATCTTTTAAGCGCCGAAATATTCTCTATACCCAGTAATTGATAAATCTGGCTTATAGATAGTTGTTTGTCCGTTGCATTGCGTCGTTAGCCCTTATTTGCCCTGTCTACTATTACATGAAGTGAGCCGATTAGTGGTTTTGGAACATTTGCCGCAATTATTCGGTATTGGACTTTGGATAAAAAAAATGTTCGCGAATGCCATGACTTTGTTGGCGAATTCTTTGAGGTCAAATTTATGCGGCTATTGCTGCGAAGCGAGAAATATTCTTGCCAAAGTTATTAGTTTCTGTCCACCACTGCCAAACCCTAACCAAATTCATGGCAGCAGCTGTAATGATATGTTGTAGCCTAGTTTTTTCAAAGCCCCGATAACGGCATCGACGTAACCCAAATAGGGGTTGAGCCGAGATATGTGTAATTTTAAGCAAGATGGTCTGGAAACTCCTAATATATAAAGGTTTCAGCAATTTTCAAGTGAAATTGACACTTTGGGACAAATCTTGGGTATTTATTGCTACAAAAAACGGAGTATCTATTAACTTTATTTACAGATTTTACAGACGGGACGATGAGCATTTCTTACCTTGAATCGGCTGAAACTCTTTTTTGAGCAAGGTTTGTAGTCCAAAGAATGAGTCTTTAACCACACAGTTTTATTAATTCTCTTTGGTAGGCGAAAAGCAATTATTAACCCTCACACTGAAAGTAGGGGGTCAGCCGGGATACGTGCAAATTGGGACACGATGTAAAGTTGTGTAACGCATATTCTCAAAACCCTTAATATCCAGTTGTTTCAATCCAAGACTCTGATTTTATCTGAGTATGAAAACATCACCAAAAATGATTGTTTATGGGCAAGCTTGAGGCATTGAAAGGGTGAAGAGTTGATTTTACCGTGCAAAATTTTGATTGCCCCAATATCATTTATGGGCAAGTTGGTAAATCAATAAAACACGCTCTGCAACAAAAATTTACAACGTGTCCTGTTTTGCGCGTATCCCGGCTGAACCCCATTGTGATATCCCGACATTTTAGATTCAACATTGGGAGAAATTATGTTCAATCAGGCGCACACCAAAAGAAAACCCTCATTCCCCGATGAAAGAATGAGGGTTTTTACCATGATGAGAAACGGTGTGTTTATAATGACCGGGTTCTATCACATAGAAGGCAGTGGCTTGCTATCACTTTACGCTGCAACGGTTGTAACAAAGAGGAAGCTATTTCAATGTAGGCGGGTTTTGCTATTTGTCAAGTACTGCCCAACCATCCTGCATTGTAGCTTTGAGGGATGGCTTTCGTTTTGGTGAGGGTATCTGCTTTTTCTCCCAATCATTCCTGACGCATTTTATCAATAAATTCTATCTCATTTCATTGGGGGCTATTACTGGAATAGGTATTTGGAGAAATGAGATAATAGCGAGAATATTCGCTCTCGCGCTCCAGCGCTATCTGTACAAGTTCCACCAACAGCATTTATCGTGCTATCGCCAGTTATCTTAATTTTGGTTCCGACTGCAATAACTTTATTGTCATCAATGCTACTATGGCTCAAAAACTTACCCTACAAAGAAAAATACCACATATATATATGGATATAAATTACCATATATATATACGGTACATTTTAACTAGAGCGTAGAACATACACTATTATGAGTGAGAACAAAGGGGTTTACAAAACCAGCAGAAACCGCGATAAAAGCGGACAGTTTGCCCCCAAGGAATATGGAGAGAAGAAACTGCGAAGTATGATGCTGAGTGACCACGCTTGGAATACTCTTAAAAAGCTGGGTTCGGAGAAAGGAGCCAGTAGAACTGACATCATTGAAGAGTTTACCAGACAGCAGAAAAGTGAGCAGGAAATTGTGGTTAGAGCATTGAATAATTTTATTGAGATGGAACGCGAATCTTTTGGCGCAAAGCCATCTCAAAAGGGAAAAGAATTTTCTTTGGATGCTCGGACTTGGGATGCTTTTAGGAAGTTTCTAAAACTGGCGGATACCTCTCCTTGCTCGCTAGGATTAGATGAGTAAGTAGTCTACCTCACTTAGAAATCCTCACCGTATATATATATGGTGGTAATTGCAAGGTTCTTCTTAGGTTTCATTAGGTTCTCCCACCCAACCTCCAATCACTTCTTCAAAAAAAACCAGGCATCCAGCCTCTTTTTTGAGTTATAGAAGTAAATTGAGGATTAACCGTTTTCAAGTGAAGAAATTCTACAAATTCTAAAACCTGCTGCTGTTTATCTAGTGGAAGTGAGCGCCAATGATTCTAACAACTCTTGTTCTGCTGCACTCATTAAGATTCACCTGCTTAACTTTTGAAGTTAACAAATTTCTTCTAAAGAAAGCAGATTCCTAGATTCATTAGTCCACTTTTAGGCAATAATCAACGCTATGACCCGCGCTCATTGATGCATAAGTTAATTTTGGTTTCACTTATAAGAATAAGTACAAGTGCTTCTCTCTTAGCACCTTTTTTCGTTCTATCTGTATAAGTTCTCACGCTTGTTCTATGCTCTATCACAAACTTTCTCATGAATAACAGCCCACGTGTCAAAACAATTTTGATTCTGGCAGCCAATCCCACAAGCACCTCTCGCTTACGATTGGACGAAGAAGTGCGGGAAATTGATGAAGGATTGCGACGAGCCAATAAGCGTGAGCAGTTCAAGTTAGAGCAGAAGTGGGCAGTACGTCAGCGTGATTTCTACCGAGCTATTCTAGATTACCAACCACAGATTGTTCACTTTAGTGGACATGGTGCGGGAGAAGATGGCATAGTCTTGGAAGATGAAACTGGGCAGGTAATCCTTGTCAAAGCAGATGCATTGGCAAGTATGTTTAAATTATTTGCTACAAAGGGAGTCGAGTGCGTACTTCTTAATGCCTGCTACAGTGAAGTGCAAGCAAAAGCAATTAGCCAATACGTCAACTACGTGATTGGCATGAACCGGGCGGTAGGAGATAAAGCAGCTGTAGCATTTTCAGTAGCATTTTATGATGCTCTAGCGGCTGGAGAGCAAATGGAGTTTGCTTATGAATTAGGTTGCTCGCAAATGATGAGCTTTTTAGAGCAGCAAACTCCGGTTCTTTTGAAAAAAGAACAAATCAGTGCAACTCCCATCCAGCCTGAAGTAGATATTCTTCCTCCCAATCCCTATCAAGGATTAGCTGCATTTGGTTCTGAAGATGCAGCATTCTTTTTTGGACGAGAAACGTTTGTTAATAGCTTAGTTGAAGCGGTTAACAAACAGCCCTTAGTCGCAGTGATTGGTCCTAGTGGCAGTGGAAAATCTTCTGTGGTGTATGCGGGGCTGATTCCCCAGTTACGCAGTGCAGGAAACTGGCTGATTGAATCATTTCGTCCTGGGAATCAACCATTTTATCAGCTAGCTTCTGCTTTAGTACGTCAATTAGAACCAGAAGCTGGGGAAACTGCACAACTGCGAGAAGCGGTGGGATTAGCAGCCAATATGCAGCAGGGGAAAATCACTTTGCAGCAGGTGATATCTCGACTCGTAGAACGCCACTCTGATAAACGTTTATTATTGTTTGCAGACCAATTTGAAGAACTTTATACCCTCTGCCAGGATAAGCAGGAAATTGAGCGCTTTGCTGACTTCTTGTTGGCAGCGATTCATCAGAATAACTTAACATTGGTTTTCACTTTACGGGCGGACTTTTATGGCTTTGTCCTTGGCTATCGTCCTTTTCGGGATGCGTTGCAGCAGTTTACACCTCAACTCCTGAGTTCAATGAACCGGGAGGAACTCCAAAGAGCAATAGAGGAACCAGCCCAAAAGCTGGAAGTCCAATTAGAAGCACAATTGACGCAACGGATTTTAGATGATGTAGGTAATGAACCTGGGAATCTCCCATTGCTAGAATTTGCCCTCACCCGATTGTGGTCATTGCAGCAAAGGCGCTTGTTAACTCACCAAGCTTATGATGAGATTGGGGGTGTAAAAAAAGCTTTAGCCAATCATGCGGAGCAGGTTTATCAACAACTCAACCCAACACAGCAAAAACAAGCACAACGGATTTTTGTGCAATTAGTGCGCCCAGGGGAGGGAACAGAGGATACTCGCCGCATTGCAACTCGTGCAGAAGTTGGAGATGAGAACTGGGGATTGGTGAGTTATTTAGCAGGATATACAGCCCGTTTGGTCGTAACCGGACGTGATGAGAAGTCCGGGGAAGACACAGTGGAGGTTGTCCATGAAGCGCTGATCCGCGAATGGCTGACTTTGCGGGAGTGGATGAACGCCAACCGTCAGTTTCGTGTTTGGCAGGAGCGGTTGAAGGTGGCAATGCTCGAATGGAAGAATAGCAACCATGACTCAGGGGCATTGTTGCGAGGTGCACCGTTAACTGTGGCAGAAGATTGGTTGCACAAGCGTGCTGAGGAAATGACTCAACATGAGCTTGAATTTATTCGTGCCAGCGCCCAACAACAGAAACGCAGACGCCGACGTAGCAGAAACACAATAATTGGCGTCTTAGTTGGTGCGTTCTCGTTAACTGGGTTCGCTTTAGGACAGTGGCGAAGCGCAGAGCAACAGCGGGCGGACTTAACTGCTGCAACAGCAAAACTTTCGCTATCAACAGACCCCGTACAAGGGATGGTCAACGCAATTAGTGCAGCAGGACTGAGTCGCTCACCCATAGTTAGCTTCCCTAACAGATTATTTCCCGCTGTACAAGACAGTTTGTTTAGTGCAGTTCAAAGTAGCCATGAAAAAAATGTTCTTAAAGGTCATGAGGGTAATGTCTCTGAAGTAGCAATCAGCACAGACGGCAAAACCATCGTCAGTGGTGGAGAAGATGGCACCGTCCGCTTGTGGAATCAGCAACTCAAGCCGATTGCTCAGCCCTTCAAAGGTCATCAGGGAAATGTCATTAAAGTAGCAATCAGCACAGACGGCAAAACCATCGTTAGTGGTGGATTAGATGGCACCGTCCGCTTGTGGAATCAGCAACTCAAGCCGATTGCTCAGCCCTTCAAAGGTCATCAGGGATTTGTCAAGTCAGTAGCAATCAGCACAGACGGCAAAACCATCGTCAGTGGTGGAGATGATGGCACCGTCCGCTTGTGGAATCCGCAACTCAAGCCGATTGCTCAGCCCTTCAAAGGTCATCAGGGATTTGTCTATTCAGTAGCAATTAGCACAGACGGCAAAACCATCGTCAGTGGTGGTAGAGATGGCACCGTCCGCTTGTGGAATCCGCAACTCAAGCCGATTGCTCAGCCCTTCAAAGGTCATTCGGGTTCTGTCTCTTCAGTAGCAATTAGCACAGACGGCAAAACCATCGTCAGTGGTGGTAGAGATGGCACCGTCCGCTTGTGGAATCCGCAACTCAAGCCGATTGCTCAGCCCTTCA
>NZ_CAWMYC010000177.1:0-30331 GCF_963872035.1 Scytonema sp. HK-05 | reverse complement strand
CTGGAACGGACATCAGAGTCCTCATCTTTGAGCAGAGCCAGCAGCCCTTGCACCACCACTTCTGAGCCTTTGCCTAACTTGCCCAACACTTCGGCGGCGCGGTAACGGACACCAGAGTCCTCATGTTTGAGCAGAGCCAGCAGCCCTTGCACCACCACTTCTGAGCCTTTGCCTAACTTGCCCAACACTTCGGCGGCGCGGTAACGGACACCAGAGTCCTCATGTTTGAGCAGAGCCAGCAGCCCTTGCACCACCACTTCTGAGCCTTTGCCTAACTTGCCCAACACTTCGGCGGCGCGGTAACGGACACCAGAGTCCTCATGTTTGAGCAGAGCCAGCAGCCCTTGCACCACCACTTCTGAGCCTTTGCCTAACTTGCCCAACACTTCGGCGGCGCGGTAACGGACACCAGAGTCCTCATGTTTGAGCAGAGCCAGCAGCCCTTGCACCACCACTTCTGAGCCTTTGCCTAAGTTGCCCAACGCATCGGCGGCGCTGTCACGGACATCAGAGTCCTCATCATTGAGCAGAGCCAGCAGCCCTTGCACCACCACTTCTGAGCCTTTGCCTAAGTTGCCCAACGCATCGGCGGCGCTGTCACGGACATCAGAGTCCTCATCATTGAGCAGAGCCAGCAGCCCTTGCACCACCACTTCTGAGCCTTTGCCTAAGTTGCCCAACGCATCGGCGGCGCTGTAACGGACATCAGAGTCCTCATCTTTGAGCAGAGCCAGCAGAGTGTCTATTGCTGCTTCTTTTTCGCCCAATGCTGCACGATATTCTTGTAATTCTACTTTATCTATTTTATCTATATATTCTGCTCTGTCTTTCAACAATTGCAGGGCTTGAGTTTCAAAGGCAGTTTCATTCAGACTGCAAAGAGTTTGAAAGATTTGTGAGCGAATTTTAGAAGTAACTTGTGGTGAGTCACTTGTTTGTAGTTCAACCAATGCCTGTAAAATTTGCTGTGGTAGTTGCTCATCTGCAACTTTCAGGTCTTTGGGATTTTCTGCAAGACAGTTACCAGCAAATAATAAATCGCGGTGCAGCCATTGCTCATAGTCGCTGTTTTGGTCGAGAATTGCTCGAATTGCTTGAGCAGCTTTTTTGGGTCTTTGTTGTGCAATAAGCAGCAGCAAGACTTCTCGCCAGTGCTGGTCATGAAGATGTTCTTTGATATGATTCAGCACAATGCCGAAATCATCCTCGTTTTCTCCCTGGTAGATGATTTCTTGGGCGCAAAGATATTCCTGAAACGTTTTATGAACAAAGGCGTAGCAGTCTTGCCCTTGTTCATTGAGTAAACCAGTGCGATCGCGAATAAAATCTACAAAGCGTATTGCTTCTTCTTTCGCCTGGTACCGTTCAATCTGTTTTAACTTCTTGATGTTTCCGCTTAATTGTTCAATCAGTTCATCCCGGTCAATGAGTGTACCACCTTCTTTATCCCCTGTACTTCCCTGTGTATGAATCCAGTAAGCCAAAGTTTCTAGCAACGGTTGCAAGTCGTCATTCAGTTGGAGATATTTAAAGACCGAATGATTTGTAAATTCTTTGTTAGCATCCCAAGACTTGAGTAGAGTTTCTACTGCATTTTCATAAAGCTTATAACGCTCTCTTGGTAAAAAAGCTTGATAGCGGTGAATCAGGGCAATAATCGTTAACAGCAGTGGATTTCGTGCCAGCAGTTGAATTCTGTCATTCTCCGAAAGTGCTTTTCTCAGGCTATCTTTCCGTCGTTGCGCCTCTATTTTATCTAGAACGCGGCTGTCGTACCAACGGTTGATAAACTCCTCAATTTTGGCATCGTCAAATGACTGGAGTTGATAGTGAGGAAAATCCTCCGTGCGGAAAAAGTCGCGCCTGTAACCCGCAGGACGAGAGGTAATAATCGCTCGATTTTGCTGAAATTGTTTGAGAAACAACTCAATGCGTTGCACCACTTCATAGCGCTTGGCTGTTTCTGCCACCTCATCCAAACCATCTAGTAAAATTAACGCCCGTCCATCTTCTAGCCAATACTCAAAAAATCCAGGTGGTAGCTTTTTAACAGATAAATGATTGCGGGCGAATTGGTTTATATACTCCAAAATACTGATGTTTCCGTGTCTTGATAAATCCCGAAGTCTAATCAGAATTGGCAGAAAGTCGGTATCTGGTGCTAAACCCAGGGTTTGTGCTTTTTTCTGAGCTAGCATCACAGCAAAGTAACTCATCAAAGTCGTTTTACCAGAACCCGGTGCGCCTAGCAAAACGAATTTGGGAGACGTGATTTCACTTAATAGTTGTTGTGCAGAAAACTTTTTTTCAGAGCGGCTTTCCCATTGCACCCGTTGACGTTGCTCATCAATTAATTCTGCCTGGCGGTCTTTTCGTTTTCCTAACCCAAATCTTAGGGTTTCCGCTTCATCAGTTAACAATAATTTTCTTTCAAACTCTGCTTTTATCTGGCTTGGTTGTACCTCCTCTACAACATCCGGCATGACAAAAATATTTTCTAATTGTTCCGATTTTTCATCCTCCGTCCCTCTTACATTAATACCTAAAAAATAGACTTTATTTGAATAGCTAATAAGTTGGTTTAAGTAATTAGTTTTGGTAATTTGATATTTTAAATAAGCGTCCGTTTTTTGAAAATAAACCTCAACAAATTTGTTGACCCAGGGTTCAATACCAGCTTCATTTAATTTAATCTTTTGATTTTCTGCAACCCGCTTAAACGCCTCAATTAAGTGGAGTGGATACGGCGCTTCTGCATTATTTTTTAGCAGCGGTTTCTCTAATTCCTCCTGAACCCCCGAATACTTAAAGACTTCAGATAAGAAATCAGTAGTCTGCTTATCATCGCAGTAGTAAAAAAGCGCTTTGTCATGTCTTTGGCTATCATAGCTATCATACTGCTTCATAGCCGCTGTCATCCCATCTCTGAGAGCCTTCTCCAACTCTGTTGGGTTTAACTGGCTATTAACCTTTTTAATAATTGCTTCTGCAACTTTCGGTAGAACACCCTTGAGTAAACTCGTGCTAATCACCTCAAACATACTCAGAGCATACTTGCTAAATTGGTATGCTCTATATTATCGCTTACTTTTAGAAATACGGTTGGTGATAAGACCAGAACCCTTATCAGGAACACAATGTAGAGACGCGCCATGGCGCGTCTCTACACACGTGATTTTTTACCGAAAGACGGTGAGAAAGCCCCGTCCCATAAGAGTGCGGGGATGAATCATCGCCTCACCGTCAAGCGTCCTTAGTCTAGGGTCAATAGTCCGACGTATAAAAAAGCCACGGAAAATCATGAAAAACCTACTAATGACTAAGGACTAAGGACTAATGACTTCGATTTCCCCCCGGCTTTTTATGAAACTGCAACGTTGTGATGGTTTCATAGCCGGGGGATGAGTTAAACATCAATCTTAACTGAACCGTATTGCAATAAAAATACCCACAACAGCGGCTGGAATGTAACCAACAAATAACCGTTGCAGGCTAGTTCAAACATCTACAAGGATATTTTGTTCCATGCCTCATTATCGTATTTGGAACATTTGGGGAATATTGCGACGATAACAAAAAAGAGCAATAAGACAAGCAATTTGAATTGCGCTTAGTCCCAACAAGGGACGAAAATCCGGTTTGATAAAATCTATCAAAAAACGAAAGGCTAAATAGGAAATTAAATAAAATTTAAATAGATCACCGTCTTGTCGTTGATAGCGACTGCGAAGGTGTAAAAATAGCATCAAAATCATCAGAAATATAATTTCATACACTTGTGTAGGATGACGAGGAATACCATCACCAAAATCAACTCCCCAAGGTAATGTTGTAGGAATTCCGGAGGTTTGGTCACTTAATCCTGTCAGAAAGCAACCAATCCTACCAATAGCCGTTCCTATAATCAAAGGATAAACAAAGACATCACCAGTAGAGCGATTGACACCAATCATTTTTTTGGTAATTTCCACACCAATAAGTCCACCCAACAGCGCCCCTACTACTGTTTTTCCTTGCAGTAAGATGAATAGTAATTGCTGTGGATGTTGCCAGAGTAAATCAATATGTTGCAGCCAAACCAGGGCTTTAGCGCCCAGTAGCGCACCCACCATACCACCAACAATGACTGAGGTGCGCTGTGCTGGTGCAATAGAATCCTTGCGGACATTACGTAATACTAAACGCAACGCCACAGCATAAGCCAAAGACTCAAACAAAAAATGAGGATGAATCCGCAGCGAACCCAACCAAAAATATACGGGAAAAGTCATTGGTCATTTGTCATCGGTCATTTGTCATTAGTCATTAACAATTGGACTTTGGACAAATGACTATTTCCCCATATTTCGCTTCATTTGTTCTAACTCATCTTGAGTTTCCCAACGGCGAAACTTCTCCTCTAAATCGTCATACCCACTAGAATAACTGCTCCTAGCATCCCAGCCGCTTGTCTCGAAGCGTTGCTGCGCTTGAGCTTTAGCACGCGCCGTTTGTGCTTCAGTTGCTTTGGCTTGCACTTCCTGTCGCCGTTGTTGAATTTTCCGCAATAACTCTTTAGCTTGGGTAATGCGTTCTTTCACCCCTTGCATCTGTCCCCATTGCTGATTTCCTTCGCGCAACAGTGCAGTTTCTCGCTGTGCAGCAGCAGCCGCCAAATCCTCTCTATTAGCGGTTTTTGCCTTTTCTACACGGATATGCCACCTTTGGATTTCTTGAGCAGTGGACATAACTTGCTCTTGCGATCGCTTCTCTTGCAATTGTAAATCTGCAATCAGCTTCAAAGTGTCTTCCTCTTGCTCACGCAGCTGCTCCAACAGCGCTTCTAGCTCCAAATGCGGATTATTACGCAAGAATTCTTCCAAACGGTTTTCCAGAAACCGGTTAAAGTCGTCAAATAAGCCCACTGCTAGAACTCCAGAGGTTAGGTGCTTTTTTATTGTAGTAATTATTGTCGTGGGCGGAAAACAGATTTTATCAAGCCTCTGGCTTATCGAGTCACAGATTCTTTGTCGTCATCATAAATTATTGTCGTCGAAGCTTTTTGGGCTAGATTGACTTGATGAAGATTAACATCTTGCAGGTGGGAGGGCGATTGCCTCCGGCACTGGGCACCAATCGTTTGCAAAAGTGGTCGCTTTTTGATTTTGAGAGATTCTCCCAAAGTTCATTTGTCTTAGTACAGCTTTGCATTAATTCGTAGCGTTTTAAAACGCAGAGGGACGCGGAGTCAGCGCAGAGTAACGCAGAGCCTTTCTGAAATTAATTCGTTACGAACTTGTGAAATTCTGTACTTAGCATTTGGCAAAATAATTTTTTTGATAAAATATGATTGCAATTACTAGAAAAAATGATGCTACTAAAAGGCTAAACCTTCTGTCTGCAAAGACTTTAATAAATTTAAAATCATTCCGCAATGAAGCAAGTTGGCACTGAAGCCTAGTAAGGTGGCTTTAAAACAGTGAACAGTGAACAGCTACCTACGCAGTGACGCCTGCTATGGTGGGGGATTTAAACCCGCCCTCCGGGTATGCCTTCGGCACGTCTTCGACGAACGCCACTTGCTCTACTTGGGGAAACCCCAAGACCGCAGTGGCTCACCACCAACGCTCTCTGGTCCAATTGGTGTGGTGTTTACCCCAACGATGAAACTGATAACCCTTCGGGTATGCCTGCGGCACGCCTGACGGCGAACGCCAGTCGCCGTGAGAGCGGGAGACCCTCCTGCATAGCGCTGGCTCACTGATAACTGATAACTGGTAACTGGTAACTGTTAAATGATTGGTGTTTTGGGGGGGTAAAAATGGCAGAGGAACCGAAATTTATCATCAAATTGGATGCGGAGAGGAAAAAAGTCCTTCGGATCTCCTTAGGATGGACGGTAGCAGATGTTGAAAGGGCGATCGCAAACAAACCATCACTCACTGTTGACGATGTTCTCAACGTCTTCTCCCAAGAAGAATGGAACGAATTGTCCCTTAGACTTGCTTCCTTTGCAGGTCCCGAGACAAAGTCCCGTCAAAGGCAACAGGCATATCAAAAAGGCCTTGTGACTCAACGAAACAAGGATATCACCAGACTGAAAGAAGAAATGTCTGCTCTTGAGGAGCAGATCCGAAAAGATAGAAAGCAGATAGAAATTAATCAAAAAGAGATTGGAGAGCAGCAAAAGACAATTGAGAAGCACTTTAAGGCGATCGCGGAACAAAAACAAGAGATTGAGAGGCAAGAAACAGAAATCGAAGTACAACGTAAATTTTTAAATAAAAACGCTATTTTAATTAAAAAGCTCCAACAAAATGGAGAAATTCTCAAAGATGAGAATATGTATTTAAGAGAAATGTCTGAATTCCAGCAGACGGCGTTGAAGAAGATTAGAGATTTTATAATATCAAAACTTAAATATATTCCATCCGAAATTAAGAAATTTTTAGATATTGGTTAATCAGTAAGATATCAAAAGATAGATTCATGAAAACTGTTACGAGAAAGCAACTAAAAACACTAGGATGCTCCGATTATCTGGCTCGCAAACTCACTCATGGAGTGATGTATACAAAAATAAAAAGGGAACGTGGCTATATTTGTCAGGGCGTAGCAAAGAAAATTGATGACACCTTAAATAATACATTGCGAATTCAGTACAAAACGGTGCAGATTCTTCAGGATTTGCTTAGCAAAATAAAAGGTTCCTCCTCAGACGTTTGGGCTGAGATACTAGAGTCTGAGGAGATGGGGCAAGTTGTTGATGAAATCAATAATTTTAATAAAAATTATTCAGGGATTTGCAAAAGATCTGATCAGGCAATACAAGCTATTTCTGAAGCCTTGGAAGAACACAGCAAAATCATGGAAGAGTATTTGGAGCATCTATCGCCAAAAGCGCAGCAAGAATTTTTGCAAAGTGTTACAGGGGCTGTATGAAAAGCTTGAGTCAACTGAGAAACGAACTAGAGGAAATCAAGAAAAAATCTGACATAGCAATAAGTGCTATTGACGATGCCAATCAACAATGGGAAAACGAATGCTCTCCCCGCGTTCTCTATCGCCATCTAAAAAGTTTGGGAATTTATGATCAATGGATTCAAGAACAAATAAAAGTACAAAAGAATCGTTGTTTTAACAAAAAATGTCAGTGCCTTTTTAGTGATGATAATCCGTTTACTATTGATCATGTAGAGCCTTTAAGTCCCAAAAAAATTCCAGGTAATCCAGATAAACTCTGGGGATATACATCGAATACTACAAACAATTTCATACTTTTGTGTGACACTTGTAATAAACTCAAGAGCAATCGCACAGATATTGATATTTGGGCGGGTTGGAATAAAGCAGACATAAAAAGGCTACGCCAAAATTCACAAAAGTTGGGCGGGAACCACGGCGCAGGGTAGCAGGCGCTCCGTGCGATGGCGCAAAGCGCCCGCTTTACAGCGATCGCATCTACCTAACACAGCAAACCCACAACGACTTACTTTATAGGAATATCGATGGTATTGCAGCGCGATTGCCTCCGCCAGTGCCCCGTTCGGGGTTCGGCGATCTCACCCGAGCCGCGAAGCCTTGGGCAAGAACCCGAAGGGTAACGTTGAAGGGCACGTTGGACAAAGGCAAGTTGAAAAAAATCTTGATAAGTTTCGATAGGAACGGCTAAATAAACTATCCGGTCTGGTTCTTGTTCTTCAATCGCTTGACAGTAGTTAAGATATTGACCAAGCGCAGTATGAAATTCACTGATGTCTGAATCTGCAATAAAACTCTTAATTTCAACTGCTATTTTTTGGGTATCGCGTTCTGCCGCAATGGCATTTTTAGCCGCTAAATCAATTTGTAATTTAACTGCCTCACTAATACGAATTGTAAACGGATCGTGAGTGATTATCCATCCATCTTTGATTAATGCATTTTTTACCTGTTGATGGAAAACATCTTTAGCCATTTTGGATATGCTTCATTTTTATTTTCACTTTATAAATCACATTAAAGCGGCGTCACCCAATAGTTAATTCCCTCAACCACTTTATTTTGAAAACCAAACTCAGCCAATTTGTCTGGCGCTAAACCTACATAAGTCCAATGAGGAATATCATACTCTACAGTTCGATACCAGCCATTTTGATTCAAAGCTTGTTTCTGCGCTTCATTTGATACTCTTAAATCAACTGCAAGTCCCCATAGATGTTGCGATGCGCCTGGTGGTGCAACAAGACCGAGAATTTTTGTTTCCTTTCCCTGGCGCACTTGTTCCAAAGTATTATTGTTTGCGTATTTCTGCCAAAATCTCAAATTGGTAGCAAAATTGCGAGTACAATCACTAGCACCATAACCTGATTTCAAGGGTATTTGTACTTGCAATTTTGCTATATTTAAGGCATCTGCTGCTGACTTTTGTAAATAACAGTTACTCGTACCATTGACTTTACCCATTGTTAAAGTAGATTGAAACTGTTTTGTTTCCTGCTCGTTATTAAAGACAACTTTTGGTGGTAGTTTAATCTCAGGCTTTTGATTGAGAAATGCAGAACCGTAAGCACGCAGTAGTATGTATTCATATGTATTCGGAGCAGGAATTGTTGGTAACTTATTTGTAATTAATGCCAAAAATCGCTCTTTTTCGCTTAAATTGAGGTTGGGAGTGATTTGGGTGCTTGGAGTGGGAGATACTGTTTGAGGAATATTTGTACAACGTTGGGTTAATTCTCCGTTCTTGCCTAAAGAATAAGTCATCAAGCAATCTTGTTGGTTTGGAATATTCGCCATTAACTTGTGGTTTGTCATTCCATGACTAGCGACTAAGGCAAAAGAAATAAAACCAATCAAAGCGAAAAAAACAGCCTTTTTTAAAAAACGTCTCACTTTCATATTTGTCGTAAATACATCATCACGTTTTGATTGTGACAATCACACTATCAAGTGTTATGCAGCATTCCTATCGGATTTGTGTTGGCGCAGCCTGCGCTTCGCGCATAAATCCATTGGCTCAGATTCCCCACTTCTTTAAGAAGTCCGGAATCTTGTTGTTCACGAAAAATTCAATATATTGCTCTCTATCATTCAACCCAAAAGAAAAAGTAAATTCTTATGGGCTGAATTAGAGTAATTTTGCTTACTTTTTTACCATAAATTTACGGCAATGCAACCACTGTATCGGTTAAAATTGAAAATGACTATATGCTTGCTTAAAGTATGACCATGCACACTTCCGTTGAATTCCAAGACGCTTTTGATGTGATTGTCGTCGGTGCAGGTCACTCCGGTTGTGAAGCAGCCCTTGCTACCGCACGTCTTGGTTGTCGTACCCTGCTGTTGACACTTAACTTGGATAAAATTGCTTGGCAACCTTGTAACCCAGCGGTGGGTGGTCCGGCAAAATCCCAGTTGACTCATGAAGTGGATGCACTCGGTGGGGAAATTGGCAAGATGGCGGATCGCACTTATTTGCAAAAGCGCATTCTCAACTCTTCGCGGGGACCTGCAGTTTGGGCGTTGCGTGCTCAAACAGATAAGAGAGAATATGCAGCTGTGATGAAGGCTATTGTCGAGAACCAAGAAAACTTGACAATCCGCGAGTCAATGGTCACAGATTTGGTTCTGGGTGCAAACGATGAAGTCGTTGGCGTTGAGACATATTTTGGTGTCGCGTTCCAATGCAAGGCGGTCATCTTAACAACAGGTACGTTCTTGGGAGGACGGATTTGGGTTGGTAACAAGTCTATGGCGGCGGGACGTGCTGGAGAATTTGCCGCTGTGGGTTTGACAGAAACCCTGAATCGCTTGGGATTTGAAACAGGACGACTGAAAACAGGAACCCCCGCACGGGTAGACAAGCGGTCTGTAGACTATAGCAAGATGGTACCTCAGCCAGGAGATGAGGAAGTCCGGTGGTTTAGCTTTGACCCAGAAGTATGGGTAGAACGGGAACAACTCCCTTGTTACATGACGCGCACGACAAGCGAAACCCATCGCTTGATTCGGGAAAATCTCCAACTATCCCCAGTTTATGGGGGGTGGGTGGACGCTAAAGGACCGCGTTATTGCCCCAGTATAGAAGATAAGATTGTACGCTTTGCCGATAAGGAAAGCCACCAAATTTTTATTGAACCAGAGGGACGGGATATCCCGGAACTTTATATCCAAGGGTTTTCTACAGGGTTGCCGGAAAATTTGCAACTTCAACTGTTACGTAGTCTTCCTGGTATGGAAAACTGCACTATGCTGCGCCCAGCTTATGCAGTCGAGTACGATTATTTACCTGCGACTCAGTGTTATCCGACACTGATGACCAAGAAGGTAGAAGGGCTATTTTGTGCCGGACAGATTAACGGAACAACCGGTTATGAAGAAGCTGCGGCTCAAGGCATTGTTGCTGGAATTAACGCGGCTCGTCTTGTTCGCGGTCAGGAAATGATTGTTTTTGCTCGTGAGCAAAGTTACATCGGTACGTTGGTTGACGATCTCTGCACGAAAGACTTGCGGGAACCTTACCGTGTGCTGACCAGTCGTTCTGAATATAGATTAATACTTCGGTCGGATAATTCTGACCAACGTTTGACACCATTAGGACGGGAAATCGGCTTGATTGATGACCGACGTTGGGAGTTATTTACTCGCAAACAAGAAAAAATTGCAGCAGAAAAAGAACGGCTGTACGCTACTAGAGTGAAAGAGCATGATGACATTGGGCAGGCGATCGCCCTTGCCACCCAGCAAGTCATCAAAGGCTCAATTACGTTAGCAGACTTATTGCGGCGTCCAGGGTTGCACTACATAGACCTCGACATGCACGGACTGGGAAACCCCAATCTTAACCAAGCTGAGAAAGAAGGCGCAGAAATTGACATCAAGTATTCTGGCTATCTGCAAAGACAGCAAAATCAGATTGACCAAATTGCCCGTCAAGCACACCGCCAGTTACCTGCGGACTTGGATTACCAAGCTATTGATACTCTTTCTAAAGAAGCACGGGAAAAACTGACCAAGGTCAAACCATTAACTATCGGTCAAGCTGCTCGCATTGGGGGGGTGAATCCAGCTGATATCAATGCCTTGCTCATTTATTTAGAATTGCGTAAAACTAAAACCTTGAGTGAATTTCCAGCCTTGGCGTCAACTACCTACACTGCCCTTCGGGACAGTGTAGGCTTGCAAAACACCTAGTTCATCTAGGTTCACGGTATGCAACGTAAGAGTTGGTTAGGGCATGAGATTCGGTAAGGCTAAACGTACAAATGTCTCCCTAGTTTGTACCTCTTTATGGTCTAGTCGTGAATAGGAGATACGCTTGTCGAATTGCCCGAAGGGACGGAGTTTAATCCAAATACAAATTAGTAATAATTTGGTTTATCACCATGAATCAAACAATACGAGTACCAGTATTATCACCGTCCGGGAAACCACTTATGCCAACCACGCCCGCTCGTGCGAGGAAATGGATAAAAGTGGGGAAAGCAGTCGGGAAACGTAATAAGTTAGGCGTATTTTATGCTCAGTTATTACGCGAACCATCTGGATATGTAACGCAAGAAATCGTGGTTGGCACAGATAGAGGGAAAGCATTTACAGGAATTGCATTCCAGACTAAGTTAGCAACAATTGTGTTATTTCATGCTTGCTTACCTGGATTTTACAAGTCAAAGAAAGCAAGTAAAGATAGACAATCTGTGACAGGTAAAATGGCGATACGTACCGAATTACGTCGTACTCGCAGAGGGCAGCGTATTAATCGGAAAGTGCCATTTAATCAGAGGAATCATAGAGAAAAACGGTTTGATAATCGTCGTCAAAATAAGATTCCTCCTAGCGTAAAAGCTAACCGAGAAATGGAACTACGCATTTTGACCGAGATGTCAAAAATACTCCCCATCACAGAAATTAGAGACGAATCATGTGGTGGTAACTCCAAAAATAATGGGTTCGGCATTTCTCCTGTAACGGTTGGGCAGGAATGGTTTAGATTACAAGCGTTAAAAATAGCGCCTATTGTGGAAGTAGATTCACTCGACACAGGGAAATACCGCGAGCATTTAGGGCTTGTGAAAAACAAGAAAGACAAGTCAATTCAAAGCCCAGAAACTCATGCAAATGATGCAATATCTTTAGCGGCAACATTCTTTATTCAATATAAAGAATTCCACACTGCTAAAACACGTGGACATCATTGGGTAGGGGAATGTATCGTAACGACTGCACCTTTCATAGTTGTTGCACGCCCTAAATTATTTAGGCGTAAATTGTATCAAGAAAACTACTCTAAAGGAGGGGTTTTAAAGCGACAAGGTGGAACAATAACACCATTTGGTTTTCGGTCAGGTGATTATGTCCAAGTCGTTCGTAAGGGTGAAACAATACGTGGTTGGATAGGTGGGTTTACTAATTCTGGGAAAACAAAAAATATTTCGATTTATGACCACAATTGGTCACGTATTGGTCAGTTTAATCCTAGCAGTACCAAGTTAATAAAACGGAGTTCAAGATTATGCGTGGTGGTGGCATAGACAATTGTTTGAGTTGTCACTATCCTCCTTCCTCTCCTCACAAAGTGAGGAATTGGTCGGAGGAGGCAACAACTCAAACCGCGCATTCCTCCCAACACCAAATCAAAGATTTCGCGCGCGGACTCCTGCCCAATTTAGTTGAAAACAATTCCACAAGAGCGAGTATAGTGGTAAGTGAAATTTGAGGAGATTGGTATGATAGATGACATTAAATTCATAATTGGCATCATCAACCGTCCCCAAATTCAACTAAAATTTCATATCAATTATCAATCCACTCGTTTATTAAAACGAGAGATTGGAGACTTGATCCAAAGTCTTTGTTTGCAGGCAGGGAAAACGACATTTATCTTCCCAGGAGCCAGACATTAAGAACGCCATGTCACAAAAAGCCAATACGCAACTCATTCTTCCAGAACCATCAGAGGAGTTAATCGCCAGCGAACCCTGGTCGATAGAAACCTATGCTGATAACTTGATGGATGAACTCTTTGCCGAAATTGACCGAATTCTGGATGGTAATGATAACTTGCCTTCCCAAACTGTACTGCAAGAGGACATTCGTCAAGTGCAAACGGTTACAGTACCGGAAATTGTCGTTCCAGAAACACAGCTTCGTCCTATACAGATTGCCCAAGCTAGGAACAACCCATTGAGTACACTAGTAGTTGGTACTCCAGCGGTTAGCAGACAAGCAAGCAAATCGTCCCAAAAATCGCAACGCACAAACAGCATAGTGCTTTGGGTTGCAGTCACCATAGGTTTAGCTGCTGCTAGTATTCTTTGGGTTTTCAACTCCGGGCTACTCAATCGTCTCGTTTCCAAATCACTTTACCAAAGCCTGCTTCAGCCGCAGGCGCAGTCTCCATTGCCGACAAAAGCCCAAATTGAGGCAGATTTGGTTAATTATATGCTAGGAGCGCTAAGTGTCATTGACAGACAAGAAGCAAAAAGCAGTATCAGGTCTGCGTCTTCAGCGAACCAAACAGCCCTTGCTTATATTACCCCTCAACCCGTAGGTGCAAATCATATCGCAAGCGCCCCTAGCCAGTCTACAAGAGTTGTTGAGCGCATCTACATCCCCGTGTATCAAGCGCCGCAGCCCATGCGCTACGCACCTCCACCTACTGCTGGCACTTTCAACTCGGCTACAGTGTCTGAAAGTAGCTTGGGGAAAGCTTCTAAACCTGCGCCTGTGAAAACGGCACAGCCTACGACTACTGTGCAAGCGCTTGCTGCTGTACGTCCAGAACTTAAGGCTGTATCACCAAAACGAGCCACAGATGCAGCTGCATCTCCTAGTCTAGTATCTGAAAATCAGGAAGTCGCTTCTACAGTAAGCACCGCTGATGTTACTGCTCCTTCGCATACCTTAGAAAAATTATTTGAGTTAGGAAACAAATCTGCTGCCTTGTTTAAAATAGACGGTGTCACTCGTCGTGTCGAAGTCGGTGAAGCGATCGGCGCAAGCGGTTGGACTCTGGTGAAGATTGCCAAAGGCGAAGTCACCATCCGCCGCAACGGTGAAGTCCGTTCGATTTATACAGGGCAGACGTTTTAGTCATTAGTGTGAGGGGGTATTTGATGGTCAAGAATATCTTGATTATCTTCAACAGCCCCCAACTCCACAACCAATTCTTGGCATTAAGTTCGTTTAGTTACGGCTACAAGAGTTTTTGGCACTACTCCTCTGATGAGACCATAGCCAGAGTCTTTGCAAGATTATAGCAATCCTAAATCATAAGCCCTACAAGCACGCTACGCGAAGCGCGTAAGCTCCTCCGCTTCATTTTTCCTAGACAAGTGGATGTATCGTTACAATTCATGCCCTTGGGTGTCACAAAGAAATTGCTACCCAGATTTTTCATCTTTTCAATTAGTTATTTAACTGTCTGTTTAACTGGCTTATCGCCCAATACGGTTGCTGTTAAGGATTTTTGGTGGGATTCGCGTTCTCTGTAGAGACGAGAGGTGGCGCGTCTCTACATTGTGGTCCTGATAAGGGTTGTAATCTTACCACCAAGCGTATTGGCTTATCGCCTAGGAAGTCTTAACTGTCTTAACTGTCTTAACTGTCTATATATTCGTTTCAATGAATTTCTTAACTGTCTTAACTGTCCTTGCATTCTCATTACAAAAATCAGAGAATAGATACCAAAGCGAATAGCGAATTTTTCTTGGCTCTACTCCATATCTGCTTTTCCCTCTCAGATACTGCTATCTGGAGTGGATTAAGCTTGTCAACTTTTTGTAACAGCTGACAGACAACAATTGAAACAATGGTAATTAAGGAGAAAAAACCACCATGTCTGGTTTAGAAGCTTCATTCTACAATAACGTTAGCTTAAGTGGGACTCCAGTACTGAGTCGTGTTGACCAAGCAATTGATTTTAATTGGAAGAGCGGATCTCCTGGTAGCGGTGTAAACTCAGATGCCTTTTCTGGACGCTGGACTGGTTCAATCAACTTTCCAAAAGCTGGCGAGTATAAGTTTATGACTGATACCACTCAAAGTGATGATGGTGTCCGTATGTGGATTGACGATAAACTGATCCTCGATAACTGGGATGGTCGCCTTGAGATGGTAACCTCTCTTCCAACCAAATTTGAAGCTGGTAAGGATTATGCCTTCAAGCTGGAATTTTTCGACAAGAGTGGAAGGGCGAGAATTTCTTTATCCTGGTATACCGATGGTATGGATCAAGATATTGTTCCATACAGTGCGTTTAAACCAACGCCCCCTATACCTCCTACCCCACCTACTCCTCCTCCTGCTTCATCAGGCCCTGGTAAACCTATAAATTTAGCAGGTCGAAGCCTGTTGTTGTATGGAGATAACAGGTTGAATGTGTATTGTAAAGCTTTTTTCGGTTCAGCACCTGTGATTACATTCATACCTTGTTTTTTACCCTTATACCGCAGAATCCATATACAGTCGGCAGGTGGTAACAAGGTATTGCTGAATATCTGTCATTTGTTCCCTGGAGTTTTCATGAATGTACTTGGTAACAACTATGTCTGGGGTACAAGAGGGTACTTTAATTTAACAACCAGACAGTGGTCATTCGGCCCTACTGGTCACTTTGAACTGTTTACGTTGAACAACGGCAAGCTGATTATTAAAGCGCATAACGGTCTGTATTTAGCTCGCGTCGGACTAAATCTTGTGGCGAAAGTGCCAGAAAGTCAGGTTGCATCAGACCCCACAGCTCAATTTACTTGGCGATGATAGTTGGATTCATTGCTGTCCACCATTGAATGACATCAACGTTGCAGGGATGTCAGAGGCTATAGATACTCATTGGTATCAAGCACTGTCAAAACACGACTTTAGTTGAGGCAAAGGAAACTCTTATGTCTGGTTTAAAAGGCTACTATTTCAACAACACCACGTTACAAAAACCTTCCGCCCATCTGCGCACTGATCCGCAAATCGGATTTAGTTGGCTAAAAGAACCCGCTCCTACTGTTAATCCAGATGGGTTTTCTGTACGCTGGAAAGGTCTGCTAAATCCTCCCGTAGATGGAGAGTACACTTTTTCCACCTATTCAGATGATGGTGTGCGATTGTGGGTTGATGACCAATTAATTATCGATAATTGGACTCCCCACTCTCCTACACAAGACGTAAGCAAACCCGTCATGTTGTTTGAAGGAGCCAAGTATCCGATTACTCTTGAGTTTTATGACGAAACGGGACGTGCTGTCATCGATTTATTCTGGTCATATCCTGGTCAAGATGAAGACCTTATCCCTTCAGACGTATTTACTGCTACCAAAAATTACAAGGTAACTGTCGTTACAGGGGATAAGCAAAATGCAGAAACCAACGCTAACGTCTACCTCACTCTTAATGGCACTCTAGGGGTTAGTGCAGAAAACTATCTTGAAGGTAGTTTTCCCATTGGCTCAACCCGCGACTTTGACATTGACTCTATAGACTTAGGCAATCTTGAAAGTGTCCACATCCGACACGACAATTCAAATGATGCGCCTGCTTGGCTCCTGGATAAAGTGATTGTCAAGGATGAAGAGACGGGTCAGGAGTGGGTCTTCTCTTGTGGCAAATGGCTTGCCAATAGTGAGCAAATAGATCCAGAGAAAAAACTGGGTCGTACTCTGCGTCCAGGGGACAGCAGTGAACCGAAAGGTCTACGTAACGGTCAGACTATTGGCTTAAAAGCCGATAATGGTGTGTACCTCGCTCGCACCAATTCTCTTAAACAAGCTGTGGTTGCCAGAGTAGCAGCAGCCAACCTGATAAACGACCCATCTACTCATTTTGAAGTAGTCAAGTTAGACGGTAATAAAGTCGCTCTCAAGGCTGATAATGGTCTGTTCGTAGCTTATCAAGAAGATCAAGCAGGTACTCCTCCCTACCGTTCTGCTGTAGCCAAAGCTTCGACAGTAACACAAGCAGCTCAGTTTGAGGCGATCGTTCTAGATGGTAACAAGATTGCCTTAAAAGCCGTTAACGAGCTTTATCTGGCACGAACTCAACGTCTTGATGAGTTTAATGATGTTGTAGTAGCTAGAGTCCGGGAGTCTAGCTATGCGGATGACCCAAAAGCCCAGTTTGAAGTGACCGTGATTAAGTAGTTGACCGCTCACTCTCAAAACATAACTGTACTTGACTTGAAGCAAAGGAGACCATGATGTCTGGTTTAAAAGGTTACTATTTCAACAACAATACGTTACTAGATCCGTCGGCTCATGTCCGCATTGACCCGAAAATTGATTTTACTTGGACTGGAACAGATAAACCCGCACCGAGTGTAGATAATGCCTTTTCTGCACGCTGGAAAGGTCTGCTTATTCCTCCTGTGAGTGGAGACTACACCTTTTACACCTCTTCTGATGATGGTGTTCGCTTGTTTGTTAATAACCAATTGCTCATTGAAAATTGGACAGCACACTCCTCTACAAAAGACAAAAGCGATGTCATCACCTTGAGAAAAGGGCGCAAGTATCCTATTACTCTGGAGTACTACAATCAGGGTGGGCCTGCTGAGATCAAATTGTCTTGGTCTTATCCTGGTAAAGAACAAGAAATCATCCCCACTCATGCACTGTTCCCTATCAAAAATTACAAGGTAACTGTTGTTACAGGGGATAAGCAACATTCAGAAACTAACGCTAACGTCTATCTTACTCTTGATGGCACACTAGGTGTCAGCGCAGAAAATCATCTGATCGGGAGTTTCCCGCTTGGCTCAACCCGCTACTTTGACATCGAATATACAGACTTGGGTAATCTCGAAAGTGTCCATGTCCGTCATGACAATAGAAATGATGCCCCTGCCTGGTTCTTGGAAAAAGTGATTGTCAAGGATGAAGAAACGGGTCAGGAGTGGCTTTTCTCCTGTGGTAAATGGATTACCAATAGTGAGCAATTAGATCCAGAAAAAAAACTGGGTCGTACCCTGTATCCAGAGCCAAGCAGTCAGCCGCAAGAGCAAGGTTTACAAACTGGTCGAATTATTGCCTTAAAAGCGGATAATGGTGTGTACCTCGCTCGTACAGATGCTCGTAAACAAGCTGTGGTTGCCAGCGTAGCAGCTACCAACTTCAAGAGCGACCCAACGACTCATTTTGAAGTGGTTAAGTTAGACGGTAATAAGATTGCCCTCAAGGCTAATAACGGTCAGTTCGTAGCTTATAACGAACAGACATCGGGTACTCCTCCCTACCGTTCTGCCGTAGCTAGTTTGTCAACAGCATCAGAAGCCGCTCAGTTTGAGGTGATCATCTTAGATGGTAGCAAGATTGCCTTAAATGGTAGTAAAATTGCCTTAAAATCTGTTATTAATGAGCAATACCTCGCCCGTACTCAGCGTACTGATGAGTACACTGATGCTGTACTGGCAAGAATCCGTGAGTCTGAGTACGCCAATGAACCAAAAGCCCAGTTTGAGCTGACCTTCATCAAGTAGTTGGCTTATTTGAATTGCAACGGTTGAAGCCACGCTGACTTCTCTTTGCTTGCAGGGAACTATTTGTTCTTAATGCACCCGAAGTCAGCTTCTGTGAAGACATTTGGAATACATATTTTTTAAGAGGAAGCGGTTGCTGTCGGCAACCGCTTCCTCTTCTTTTCATAATTATTACCATTCTTAATCAAACATTGTCTCTTGACTTTTTTTGGACAATTTATTATTTGGTAGCCCCTAACGCTCTTATATCACTCTGGCAAAAGAAAAATAACAGTGAATTTTTAAACTTTAGATGGGGCGAACGCTAAGGTTATCCTATTATAGCGGC
This sequence comes from Scytonema sp. HK-05, assembly GCF_963872035.1. Classification (NCBI taxonomy): domain Bacteria; kingdom Bacillati; phylum Cyanobacteriota; class Cyanophyceae; order Nostocales; family Scytonemataceae; genus Scytonema; species Scytonema sp. HK-05. The sequence continues at coordinate 11,579 of NZ_CAWMYC010000177.1, read as the reverse complement.
AAAGTAAACCAAAATCTTGCCCCCTCTCCCTGGGCGCTTTTCACACCAATTTCACCACCGTGTGCTGTAATAATTTGCCGACACAGATACAACCCTAATCCTAAGCTCAAAGAATTGCGGACATTGCCACCGCGAAAGTAAAGGTCAAACAGATGCTCACTCTGTTGCTGACTCATGCCCACACCATTATCAGAAACAGTGCAACACATCTTATCACCTTCAACAGTAGCATCCAAGGTGATGCTTAATCCTGGGGGATTATGTTTGACAGCATTGACAATTAAGTTAGAATACACTCGCCACAGTTGTGTGGAATCGACATTGACTTTTGGTAAATCTGCTGCAACTAAATTTGTCAGGAGAACTTGATTTTCTCTCAGCATTGGTTCTAAGTCTGCAATGGCTGCTTCTACCACCGTGTGCAACTGCACGGTTTGGCGTTGCAAAACAACACCTTGCACTTCGCTGACATGCGCTTCCATCAATGAGTTAATTAAGTTGAGTTGGCGATCGCTACTTTGCACCATCCGTTCTAAAATCGACCGAGGAAGCAAGATTTTTTCCTCTGAACGAGAAAGCAAATTCTTTAGAACCATCAAAGTTCCCAGTACTGGGTTGCGTAAGTCATGGGAAACCGCGTGGAAAAATACTCGTAGTGCTTCTTCTGTGCGTTTACGCTGGCTGATGTCCAAAATCACTCCCACCATACCGCCAAGCGTTCCATCTGCCTTGGAAAATGTTGCTTTGTAAAATATCACATCATGCTTACTGCCATCCTTATAAATAACAGGACCTTCATAACTTTGAATTCCCCGTTGCTTAAATAACTCTATGTCCGCTTGATGGTATTTGTCTGCTAAATCTTTTGGTGCAATATCATACACGCTCTTGCCGAGAATCTGCTCTTTACTCAAACCTAAGTCTTCTTCAAAAGCCTTATTACAGCCTTCGTATACGCCTTCGGCGTTTTTATAATAAACGGGAGTTGGTATAGTATTAATTAAAACTCGTAGAAAAATTAACTGTTCTTGTAGCGCTTCTTCTACTTGCTTGCGCTTGGTAATATCTTCAATCAGCCCTTCGTAGTAAAGAAGTTTTCCGTTTTCATCGCGGACTGCATATGCTTTTTCGGAAATCCAGACAATGCTGCCGTCTTTGCGATAGATTTGGGATTCAAATTCATCTACACTGCCATACTCTTCAATCAAGCGCATAAACTCTGCGCGACGATTAGGATCAACATAGAGTTGATGTTCAATATCCGTGAATGCCGTCACTTCTTCTGGAGAACTGTATCCATAAATACGTGCCAAAGCGGGATTTGCTGTAATGTATCGTCCATCGGCCGTGCTTTGGAAAATACCTTCAATTGCGTTTTCAAAAATACTGCGGTATTTGGCTTCCGTAGCTCCTAGTTTTTGGTACGCTGTTTCCAGTTCTCTGCGGGCGAAAAATTCAGAGTGTTGCAGGCGATCGTACAGATATACGCCCAGGTTACAGATGAAACAGTACCAAAACACAGCTAAAATCAATGTTACACTATATATCGGCTTATCACTATCCGGCGGTGGTAGCTTTATTCCCAGTGCTGGATTCACGCTGAAATAGTAAATCAGTACACCCAATTGAGACACAAGGTGTAGTGTCCAACGAACTGGCATGAGTGTAGCTTGACTTAGGAACACCAGAAACCAAGCCAAAATATCGGGTAGGGCGAAATTGTTGAGTGTCGCCCAAATTTGCTCAACTAAAGTTATCGACCAGGATAAGCCAAGGAACACAAACCCTGGATGACGACGACCGAATTGAGTTCTATGGAGGGCTATGCAGCTAAGTAGACTTAGTACTATCGCACCATACACGACAAAGATAAGGGGTTTGAACTCCCTAGGAACTTCTGCCAACTCCTTAAGGTGGAATAAAGCATCGTAAATGTCCCGGAAGCTAAACGTCAAGACCAAGATTAACGCAATCCACAATGCCAGATGCAATCTCTGCCATAAAAAGCGATCGCGCCAAGCTTCGTAATCAGAAATGGCATCACCGTGAGAACTGGTGACAGAAAAAGCTTTTTTCAAACACTTTTGTACTGTTCTAAATACGGTCGCCATTAGCCTCTGACCAAATCTTCCCACAGCAAGCAAGGCTTTTGCGTTCTTCGTCTTTGCCATCGCACCCTCGTATTTAACTTTTGGCGTTGCTCAATCAAGATATGAATTTCAAAATTCTCCAAAATTCTCATTGATGTAGATACGTTGCATGCAACCTCTCTACAGGGATTTGCTGGAAATTGAAGATTATGCTACAATTATATTACACTCATATTTCATGATCAAATTCAGCAACGCCTAACTTTTCCTCATCACCCCATCAAATTAAATAACGAAATAAGATACTTAGTCATTAGTCATTGTAGAGACGCTTTTATTCAGCGCGTCTGTACTGTACATCTTTGTCATTAGTCATTAGTCATTGGTAAGGGTTTGCGGCGTTTTTACAAATCTTTATACACGTCGATTTATTTCTCCCTGTCTACTTAAGTTGCGTTCATACATCTTACACTGTCCCCCAAGTCTTGCTTGTCGCTTCAACAATTGATATTGAACGCCAGTCCGTATTAACATCTTAGGATGGGTTTGCCAGAGGTAATGTGAAGTGGAAGGTTAACCCACGCTTACGGTTGCAGGTGACACCAATTTCACCACCTTGTGCCCTAATAATTTGCCGACAAAGATACATTTTTAAGCCAATCCTTGTTGAACAACGCGCTTGGGGTTCGCGCACATACAAATCGAAGAGGCGATCGCACTCCAACTTGCTCATACCTACACCGTCATCTTGAATGCTACAGCGAATCATTCCTGTTTCCACTGTGGCTTTCAAGGTAAACTTGACTCCTGGTGGATTGTGTTGCCAGCTATGAGCCAACAAATTGACAAAAACTTTCTGCACATGCGCCGGATCGGCAATCACTAATGGTAAGTCGTCTGGAACCAAATTTGTCACACTTGAGTGATGTTGTGTCAGCATTGGCTCTAAATCTCTGATTATTGTACCAACCAATGAGCTGAATGAAACGACCTCTCGATGCAGGACAATTCCCTGTGCTTCACTAGAATGAAGTTCCAGCAGTGATTCAATCATCTCCAGTTGGCGATCGTTGCCTTGAATCATCCGCTTGATAATTGAGTAAGGTACAGGGATGGAGGATGAGGGGGATGAGGGGGATGAGGGAGTGAGGGAGTGAGGGAGTGAGGGAGATGAGGAAGAGGGGGATGTTGTGTGATCTCCTGCTGCTTGAGTTTTTAGCAAATTATTTAGCACCATCAAGTTCCCCATCACAGAAGTCCGCAGTTCGTGGGAAACGGTGTGCAAAACGACATCTTTGACTCTGTTGAGTTCTTGGAGTTCCTGCATTTTCTGCTGCAGCTGTGCAGTACGCTCTTCTACTTGACGTTCTAAGTTAGTGTTAAGTTGCCCCAATTCTTGATAAAGTTGTCCTTGCTGAATGGCGATCGCCACCTGTTGCGACATTTGCTGGAGTAAATCTATTTCCATAGGCGTCCAATGGCGCGGTTCGCTGCATTGGTTGGCAACTAACGCACCAAACAATTCCTCGCCTTGCATAATTGGTACAGCCAAGGTTGCTCTGGTTTGAAATTGTTTATAGACCGCTTTTAATTTGGGAGATGCTGCTATTTGTGTGGTATCCTCAACTATACGTACCTGATTGCTTTTCAGGACTGTTTTGAGTTCTTGCAAAAAAGTTTTATCTTCATTTCTCCAATTGAGGACTGATGGATACTTGGGATTTACTGATTCAGCACGAACTCCGGATGGGTTATGAATCTGGTTTAATGCCACGAAAACTCGATCCGTTTCCAAAAATTGCCGGACTTCGTTGACGGTGGTTTGCAAAATTTGGTCTAGGTTGAGTGAGGAGCGAATTCGTGATAGCGTTTGAGCCAAGAGGCGATCGCGTTTTGAGGAGAGACGCAATAATTCTTCCGCTTGCTTGCGTTCTGTGATATCATTAGTCACACAAAGCATACAAGGCTCGCCGCCCAAGGTAATTACCTCGGCGGAAAACAGCACCACCCTTGGCTGACCAGGCTTTGTGTAAAGTTCCATTTCTAAATTGCGGATAAACCCCTGCTCTTCCAGCATTTGTTGTATTCTGGCGCTGTCAGATGGGTTAACCCACAGATTCAACTCGTTGCGAGTACGACCAATGACTTCTTCCCGACGAAAGCCAGTTATTTGCAGAAAAGTATCGTTGACTTCAACATAGCGTCCATCCTTAAGAGTGAGGATGGTAATTGGGTTAGGACTGGAACGAAAGGCTTTAGAAAACTTTTCCTCGGACTCGCGCAGGGCAAGTTCTCCTTTTTTGCGTTCGGTGATATCGTGATTCACGGATAATAAGCAGGGAATCCCATCCAAATCAATGACTTCCGCTGAAAACAGCCCAGTACGTATTTCACCAGACTTGCGGCGGAATTCAAATTCCATGTTGCGAATCACCCCGTGTTTTTGCAATTCTTGCAACACAGTAGTGCGATCGCTCTCGTTCACCCAAATATTTAAGTCAAAAGCAGTACGACCAATCGCTTCGTGTGGTTCATAACCCGCCTGTTTCACAAAACTATCATTAACTTCTATGTAGCGTCCTTCTGCTAGCGTGCTGATGGATATAGGATTGGGACTGGAACGAAAAACCTTGGTAAACTTTTGAGCCAAATTTCTCAAGGCGACTTCCGTTTGTTTGCGTTCTGTGATATCGCGCACAATTGCCAAAACTTCATCTTGCCCACTGACAACCAACCGCGCCTCATAATCTCGCATTCCCAAAGGCGTTGGCAGTTGATATTCGCAAGTTTGCAAAGTTTTTGAATCCAAAGTTTTCGCAATTGCCTTTTGGCTTTTTAAGGCAACATCTGGAGGTAATAAATCCTGCAAATTTTTCCCAACAATTTCATTTCTGGGAATGGTAACATTTGCTCCCTCACCTTTAAAGTCGAGATACTTGCCATCGCGACTAATGCGAAACATCAAATCAGGGATAGCATCCAAAATTGCCTTGTAGCGTGCCTCACTTTCTTGCAATTTCTCCTGTGCTAACTTCCGATCTGTAATATCTATGAGCAAACCATCCCAGATCATGTCTCCCGATGGTTGTTTATCTGAGCGAGAAGTGCCTTGAATCCACTTGAGTTTACCACTGTTTGTGATAATGCGACCTTCCCAGTGCCAAGGTTCTCCTGTAGCACAAGAGATGGCAATAGATTCTTCAAAAGCTTGAACATCCTGCGGATGAATGAGTTTGTTCAAGGCTTGAAAGTCGGTTTGCAGCACTTCTGGTTCCAATTCAAATAGTTCTCTACTACCAGAACTGGCGTACATCACAAACTGAGATCCATCTTGCCGCTTCAGGAACTGGAAAATCATCCCCGGTAAATTGGCAGCAATTCTTTCCAGCAGCGGCAATGCTGTTTGTTGAGAATCGGGTGTATACAGCAGTTTCACAGTTTCATTCACACTCTAACTTTTTATCTACAACTAATTGATGTATCAGGAAAGACAATTCTCCGCTTTTTGGCAGTTTTTCCTGTATTTAGATATCCACCAAACAAATTTTTATAAAAGTGATTCTTCTTTCAGGTTATATTCTCAAGCTCAATTTCGCATTCACCCAATTGGATGAACCACTTACAGAAGAATCATTTGAGAAACAACAAGCGAATTGAGTTTTAGGAGCTAATAACGTAATTTAAATGTTATGTCAAGCAAACAAATGAAATCTGCGATTGTTGCGGCAATTTCTATCAGTACACTGAAAATCCATTGGCTCAGATTCCCGACAACTTTGGCGAAGTCGGGAATCTTGTTAATGAACGAGTATCAGAACTTTGTGAATGAGTCTTTGAGACTCTATAGGAATCCGGCTTGAGTCTTGCTAGGTATACTGATGCTCTAACCTCTATCAGGCACGGTTTCGGCTGTTCTAGTTTTTCAAAAATCTTTGGAGGATTCCTATATGCTAGTCGAAGTTTGAAAGAGATTGCACGATTAAGACGTATCATATATGCGTTGATAATCATCTACCGTAAAAAAGATAATGACGCAAACACTTTCTATCGACAACAACGAGCAGTTACAACTTTCGCCCCTTACAGTACCATCTCGCCTGCTGTTGGGACCAGGACCCTCGAATGCTCATCCCGCAGTTCTACAGGCGATGAATACTCCCCCAGTTGGGCATCTCGACCCAGCTTTTCTAGCAATCATGGATGAGATTCAGTCACTGCTGCGCTACGTGTGGCAGACAAAAAACCAGTGGACGATCGCAGTCAGCGGTACAGGTTCAGCAGCAATGGAAGGGGCGATCGCCAATGTCACAGAACCAGGAGATGTGGTTTTGGTTGGTGTCACTGGATACTTTGGCAATCGCCTTGTTGATATGGCTTCTCGATATGGTGCAGATGTCCGAACCATAACAAAACCTTGGGGACAAGTCTTTTCGCTGGATGAACTGCGAACAGCCCTAGAAACACATCGTCCGGCTATCCTGGCTTTAGTGCATGCAGAAACCTCCACAGGCGCACGTCAACCGTTGGAAGGAGTCGGTGACTTGTGTCGTGAATTCGGCACTTTGCTGTTGGTAGATACGGTGACGAGTTTAGGTGGAGCCCCCTTTCTTTTAGATGCGTGGGGAGTTGATGTCGCTTATAGCTGTAGCCAAAAAGGGTTAGGTTGTCCTCCTGGTGCTTCGCCATTGACATTGGGTTCTCGTGCGGTTGAGAAATTGCAGCGGCGTTCAACTAAAGTGGCTAACTGGTATTTAGACATGACATTGTTGAGCAAGTATTGGGGCGAAGAACGCACCTATCACCATACAGCACCCATTAACCTGTATTATGCACTGCGGGAAGCACTGCGTTTGCTTGCCCAAGAGGGAATAGAAAACTCCTGGCAACGCCATCAAAAGAATGTAGAGTATCTTTGGCAGAGGTTAGAGGACTTGGGACTGTCTTTGCACGTCGAGAAACAGTTCCGCTTACCAACTCTTACCACAGTCCGCATTCCAGAAGGCGTAGATGGTAAAGCAGTTGCACGCCAGTTGCTTAATGAACATGATATCGAAATTGGGGGTGGTCTTGGCGAACTCGCAGGTCAGGTTTGGCGCATCGGACTCATGGGCTTCAACAGTCGCAAAGAAAGTGTTGACCGACTTTTAGAAGCACTGCAACAGGTTTTGCATAAGGGGTAGTCGGTGAGATTGTAAAAAAGCGAAGGCGCGTAGCACCCCACCCCCAACCCCTCCCCGCAAGCGAGGAGGGGTGCTTTGGCGTAAGGCACTCATCGGGGTGGGGTTCTTTTGAGAATTTCGGTTAATTTACCGGACATATCATGTCTGCTTAAATACTTATCATCCCCCTAAGAACCCCACCCCCGTAAAGCTACGCTTCACGTCCCCTCCCCGCTAGCGGGGAGGGGATAAAGGGGTGGGGTGCAGTCAACGTGGAAATCATAACTAATTAGCCGAACATGATATGATACAATATCTACTGAGCAAACCAGCGGCGAATTAACTCCACTTGAAATCGGTAGCCCTCATCAACCTCTTCAATCAACTCGCGTTGCAACAGCAGTTCAAAAGCGCTTTCCGATACATCAGGCAGTTGTTGCAACATAGTACTTCTACTGACTATTGCCCCTTCCCCTTGTGCTGCCAAGAAGCGCAGGATAGCTAACCCAGCAGCGTCTACTTGATTGTTTTGAATATCTGCAAAGAACAAACTGCCACTACTCAAAGCCTCTGGCACCGCTGCTTCCACGTTAGCTGTAGTAGCCAGTCTGCGAACAGAGAAGTGTTGCTCGTTTTTCAGGGCGACAATTTCACCACACAGCAGTTGTACCAGGAAAGGGTGACGGCGGGTCAGTTGCAGCACTCGCTCAACAGCGTCTGGTTCATAACGGAGGGTAAAATCTTTGACAGGGCGCTCAATTAATTGCCGCGCTTCGTCTTCTTTAAGGTACGAAATATGCACCACTTGCACATTAATCAGGTAACTGGCCCAGCGTTGATATTCTTCGATAGTATGGGAGCCAGCAATTAATACCTTAAACTTGGGACGATGTTGGATTAAATTACGCAGCATTCCTAAAACATCTTGCTCATCAAAGCGTCCTTTGGCTATGGCGCTGTCAAGTACCTCGAACTCGTCTAGGGCAAGCAAGGCGGTATTTTGTTCGAGTGCTTGTTCCACCTTGTCTAGCCATTCGTCAAAGCAAGTGAAGGGATCAGTCGCTAGCGCTTCGCGCGTGAGAGATGGCAGGGTTAAGGCACTTTGCTGTCTAGCTGATTTTGCCATGTCTCTGGCGATATTGTAGAGAAAACCTGCATAATCATTTGCTGATGAAGGTGTGCCTTGCAAGTCCACAAACATTGGGATAATGGAATTAGGTAGCAGGCGTCCTAAGTTGTAAAGGAGGGAAGTTTTGCCCATGCGTCGCTGTCCGTAGAGTAGCAAAGGTGGGCGGCGTCGGTCTAGGAGTAATTCCTCAATGCGTGTACCAATGTCATTACGTCCAGTGAAGATTTTTTGCTGTTGGGTGAGGGGTACGCCGATGATGTAAGGTGAGTCAATTTCTTGGCGGAGTTCGACAACTTTAGCCAACTGCTGCACACCGTTAGCTATTTCCTGACGCCAACATAGGGCGATCTTGTAGAACCGGACGGCGTATTTGTCCTTACTACGGATTAACTCCCGTGACAAACCGTCTAGACGATCTACGACAGAGCTTAAGGCTAGGCGCTGGTTGTAAGTACTCTCTTGGTTGAGAGCAGCCTTTACGTCCTCGCTGATGCGATTAAAAATATGTAACAGAGGGCTAGCTGGGCTTTCTAGTTCAGTAATTACTTGTTTATAGTGAGCATTACGTATAGCATCCAAGTTGGTACAGCGTTCTAACCTGCGTGCATCCAGTTCAATTTGTAGAGCTTGTAGACCTTGCTGTCCAGCCTTCTTTGCCCAGATATGGCGGCTCCCAACTAAGTATTTAATAGCGGCGATTCCTTCAACTGGGTTGCGTTCTGCTACTAGAACAACGTGCTTGTCCAGACTAATTAGAGGCAGGCGCTGCAACTCATCCCAAAAAGCAGAATGCAAACGCAAAAGACTGGGTTTAGTGCCTGTATGTCTTTTGTCCAGTATGTAGATCAAGCTATTCCATACGAGGAAGAATGGATAGAGTACTACTGGCAGCCACAAGTTTATGGTTGCTCCCACGCCCGACCCTATCAGCAACGCCACGCCTGATACGATACCCGATGGTAAGTCCCACGCCTGACGCCACGCTAACTCTAACACCAAGCTCCACTCCAAACCCAACGCTACGCCCGACGTCACGCCCCAGGCTACGCTGAATACCAAGCCCGACATTACGCCTGCCACCACACCCACTGTTATGCATAACATCATACTCCCCAGTGTCGCGCTCGACACCACACTCCACACCAAGCCCGACGCCGCACCCGATGCCGCGCCCCACACAAAACCGAACGGCACGTTCCACAGCACGCCGAACGGCACGTTCCACAGCACGCCGAACGCCACGTTCCACAGCACGCCGAACGCCACGCCAAACGTCATGCCCAAAACCATGCCGAATGCCACGCCAAACGTCATGCCCAAAACCATGCCCAGCATAACTCCCCATCCTACGCTCAACACCAGGAAAAACGAAATATCTTTTACTGATCCATGTAATACCCACAAAACCAAGGCAACCGTTAAATGAACTAGGAGAGGCAAGACTAGGTATCCCTGTAGCAGGAATCGCCACAGAGCCGGGTTCCTCCAGTGCAAGCAGGTTGTTCTATTAGAGTTACGGTCTGGCACGGAGTCAATACGCTTTAAGTAGTTACGCCACGCTCTGGGACGAAATAAAAGCCAGAACAGCAGTTGCAAACTACCTAGTATCCAGTTGGGATGCTGTTGGGGTGAATCGGTGTAGGCGTTGCCGGGAACATCTGGTCAGGGCATATGGGTTTGGGTTTTTTTCGGGTTCCTCAGTCTAAGTCCACACCCGCCAAGGAATAAATTCCCAGGCTCATAGCGAAAGTCCTCTCAAGAGGACTGAAAAACTTAATTTATCAATGGTTTCAGTCAGTTTTAACTGACTTGAGCTATTAGCCCGGAAATTAATTTCCGGGTGGGTGTGAGCGTTTCCAATATAATCATTGCAGCACTTCCCAATTTTCCATAGGCACAGCCGATTCAAATGGGTCATCATAGCGATAAACCTTCTTGCCAATAGGATTTAGCAAAATATTTCTCATAGTCCGGTTAACTAAACTAAGATAATCGTCTAATTCTTCATATACACTCAATTCTTTTTCTTCTTCAAAAGTTAGAGCAGAATCTTTTTGTTTATTTATTAATGTTTCAATTCGCTCTTGTACTATGGTAGAAGCGTGAAATATCGGCACTCCTTCTACTAACTCAATGCGAACAGCACCCTCTAAAGGTAAACTGTTGGGTAAATGATGCAGCTTTAGGGGAAAATTAATTGTCATGCCATTTATCTAATCCTTTTCTATATCCAATAAATGAGCAAATGGCTCTATCTGTTGCAACCCTTCTTCGCGCCAATTCTCATCAGTTTCTCCATCTTCTAGACTAAATAATCTTTCTCTAGATAGTATTTGCAACAAAAGTGGCAAGCGTTGACTTTGTTGCAAAATCCACTCTACATCTTCCTCAGGGAAAGCAATAGGCGAACTCGCTATCAATTCCCGTGCTTCTGCCTCCGTCAGCGCTCCCAAAGTCGCGGTATAGCCGAAAATATTGAAAAAGGGTGAACTATGCCCCGTGTTGCGAGCAAGTTCAATCGGTGATTCATGGGTTGCTAAGATAAAAGCCAAATTTCCTCTTGTATGGTTAGTCGCTAATGAGCGCAAACACTCCCAAAACTCATCATCTAATTGTGGACAACGTTTCAACCCAACACCAATTTCATCCAGTAAGATGACTGTGGGAGAATGCAAATTATCGCTGACTTCATCCATGAAGTACTCTAAGTTACAAGGATTTGGCACTTTAAAATTCAAGCATTCAAGGATATAGCCCAGTAGCCTTTCTCTGCTTGCCATGCGACGGTCTTGGAAATCTACGAATATCCACTGATAATTTTCTGGTTGCGGTAGCCAGTCGTACTTTTGGCTAGGACGCAACTGTTCTGGTGGGGTGGTAGTAATGTTTTTTAGGTAGTGCAGCAGAGAGGTTTTGCCAATGCGCCGTTTACCGATAATAGCGGCATTTTGTAGAGGATGGCGTTTAAGTAAGTCGAAAAGGCGTTTGAGTTCTTTTTGTCGTCCGAAAAAGTGGCGAGGATGGGTAATGGGTAAACCAGTGATGAAGGGTGAGGTTTCTTCAAAAGTTGTGTTTGAACCTTGTAGAGACGCGCCATGGCGCGTCTCTACAGTATCTGGTTCTTTTTTATCAGCAATTTCTTGCCAGTGTAGCGAGAAATCGGAGTAAACCGGAATCTACTATTCCAAACTCTCCTCTATA
>NZ_CAWMYC010000176.1:0-30553 GCF_963872035.1 Scytonema sp. HK-05 | reverse complement strand
TATACCTTCGTTTAATTTTACCAGAATGTATTAGACCCAACTGAGAACCGCTATAAATTCAGTGCCACTCCATCACAAGACTTACCCCTGTTGACCATAACCGCACCTATTGGATTGGGTATGGGCAGCAATCCAGGATCGATTCAGGTTACTGGACCTGGGCACGACATTAACTATGAGGATATTACCAAGCTAGGACCGCGTCCTAAAATTGACACTAGCTTTGAGGGATTGCAAGTAAAAGAGGGGCAAACCTTAGCACTCGTGGGAGGTAATGTGTCGAGCTCTGGTGGCATTCTCAAGTCACCATCCGGACGTATTGAAATCGCCAGTGTTGGTAGCAATGGAGTTGTGAGCCTGGTGCCAATACAACAAGGTTGGAAGTTGGGTTATGATGCTCCCAGTTTTGGCGACATCCAGTTTTCACAGAAAACATTCGTGAGTACCACAGGTGATGGTGGTGGTTCGATTGCGATGACTGGTAGGAACATCAGTCTCACAGGTGAGTCAATTGTACAAGCTGATACCCTTGGCGATACAAATGGGGGAGAAGTTAGCCTTGTCGGCGAGAAGATAGGTATCAATGAGTCCAACATCACAGCGAACACCTACAGTTCCGGGAATGGTGGACAAATTAAGCTGGTTGCCAACAATATCACCTTTGAGAATCAGCCCAGGAAGGATACTCTCGTTAGCGTCGGCACTCAAGCATGGGGCAAGGGTGACGCTGGAAATATCAACATCAGCGCAAATTCTTTTTTGCTTGAAAATACAAATATCGTTAGCAATACAGAGGAGCCTAGCATAGGAAAAGCCGGAGACATCAACATTCAAGTCGCAGGCTCTATGGTGGTAAAATCGTCTGGTATACTAAGCGACACCATCACGGATAACGCTGGAAAAGTTAACATCTACGCAAATTCTTTACAAACTGATAACTCAGCAGTTTTAAGCCGTACAGCAAAGCCAGGTAATGTTGGAGAAATCAACATTCAGGTCGCTGACTCTTTGGAAGTACAAGGCACAGCTATAGAGACTGTTAGCTTTGGCAACGGTGACGCTGGAAACATTAACGTGAGCACAAATTCTTTTTTGCTTGAAGGATCAGGAATCAAAACTTATACGGGGGAAAATAGCCGAGGGAACGCTGGAGACATCAACATTCGGGTCGGAAATTATTTTGTAATAAAAAATACAGGTATATTAACTGATACTTTTAATAGTAACGCTGGCAACATCACCATCTATGCAAATTCTTTGCAGATAGAAGATACAGGGGTGTATAGCCGTACGATATATACAGGGAAATCAGGAGATATCAACATTCAGGTTGCAGGCTCTTTTGTAAGCAAAGTTATGGGTATTTCTACTGATACTTATGGCGTGGGTGATGCTGGGAAAATCAACATCAGTGCAAATACTTTGCAAATGGACGGTTCTCAGATCAGGAGTGCTACGGGGGAAAATGCCACAGGGAACGCTGGAGAAATTAACATTCAAGCAAACCGTATGGACTTACGGAACACTTCATCTGTAGATACCGATGTCTCTGGCAAGGGGAACGCTGGAAACATCAGCATTGTGGCAGATACCATTCAGCTTGATACTCAGAGTCAGATTAATGCATACACCACAATCGGTCAGGGTGGAAATATTGGGCTACAGATAGGAAACTTACTTTTGTTGCGTCGTGGGAGTACCATCTCCACTACTGCAGGCACGGCACAACAGCCTGGAGACGGCGGCAACATCACTATCAATGCTCCTAACGGTTTCATCGTTGCCGTCAGGGGTGAGAATAGCAACATCACTGCTAATGCTTACACTGGCATTGGTGGAAGAGTGGATATTAAAGCATTTGGCATCTATGGCATTCAACAGCGCCAAAGCCTAACTTCCCTGAGTGACATTACTGCCAGTTCAGAGTTTGGTGTAGACGGCACTGTAGAACTCAATACACCTGATATTGACCCAAATCGGGGATTAGTGCAACTACCTACAAATTTCTTTGATGTTTCACAACAAATTGATACTAGCTGCAATCCTGGTAGCAGGCAAAGAGCTAGTTCGTTTGTTGTCACCGGACGCGGTGGCATACCCCCCAGTCCCTTAGATATATTGACCCCAGATGCAGTGCAGGTAGATTGGGTGACTCTCAATCCTAGCAGTGACAACCGCGCTCGTTCATCTGTTACCAGCAAACCAACTATTGCTACACCAGAACAGATCGTAGAAGCAACTGGGTGGGTGAGAAACTCTAAGGGAGAGGTAGTACTGACAGCTAATCCGCCTCGGCTCACGTCTGATGGTTCATGGCAGAACCCTCTGTCTTGCGGTGGTTTTTAAATGTCACCGAAATAAAAGGGCGCTACGCCACTTCAGGCATGGGGAGGAAGCCCTTTAAGGGGGATTTTAATCCGCTTCAAATATACGTTGCCAAGTTTGATAACGTTTTGTAAAGAATTAGCGGCGTTTGCGTAAAATCGCCACTCTCTAGCTGAGAAGTATACAGGTGTTAACTTGACTTCCACTAATTGTGGTTGATTTAAGGTGCAATTACTACACAGCTTGGGAGAATGCAATGGCTGGTTTGAGAAGTACTTGTTGCGGCGCTTTCTTAGGAATTGCAATCACTAGCGTGTTTCCTTTTTCTGCAAACAATGCTTGTGCTCAAATTATTCCCGATGCCACTTTACCGACTAACTCCAGCGTTTCACCAGACGGTAACAACTTCAATATCACTGGAGGAACCAAGTCTGGAAGCAACTTGTTCCACAGCTTTAAGGAATTTTCCGTTCCTACTAGTGGCACGGCTTTCTTTAATAACGCTCTTGACATTCAAAACATCATCAGCCGAGTTACGGGTGGGTCGATATCTAATATTGATGGTTTAATTCGCACCTTAGGGACAGCTAACCTTTTTCTGATTAATCCCAATGGAATTATCTTTGGTCCTAATGCCAGTTTAAATATTGGGGGTTCGTTTATTGGTAGTACTGCTAGCAGTATAAATTTTGCCGATGGTACTAAATTCAGTGCCACTCCATCACAAGACTTACCCCTGTTGACAATAACCGCACCAATTGGACTGGGTATGAGCAGCAATCCAGCACCGATTGAGGTACGAGGACCAGGGCACGACATTAATTATGAAAATATTGTCAAGGCAGAGGCTGATGACATCAGACAAGCCCGTCCCCCAGTTGACACTAGCTTTACGGGATTGCAAGTAAAAGAGGGGCAAACCTTAGCACTCGTGGGAGGTAATGTGTCCTTTGAGGGTGGCATTCTCAAGTCACCATCCGGACGTATTGAAATCGGCAGTGTTGCGAGCAATGGAGCTGTGAGTCTCGTACCGATACAACAAGGTTGGAAGTTAGGTTATGACACTCCCAGTTTTGGTGATATCCAGTTTTCACAGAAAACATTCGTGAGTACCACAGGAGTAGGTGGTGGTGTCATTGCAGTTGCTGGTAGGAACATCAGTTTGACAGGTTCGTCAATTGTACAAGCTGATACCCTTGGCGATACAAATGGGGGAGAAGTTAGCGTTGTCGGTGAGAAGATAGGTATCAACGAGTCCAACATCAGAGCGCACACTTACAGTTCCGGAAATGGCGGACAAATTAAGCTCCTTGCCAGCAACATCACGATTGAGAATCAGAATGCCGTGACGACTCAATCATCCAGCACCGGTGACGGCGGACAAGTTAACCTGGTTGCGGACAACATCACCTTTGAGAAGACTGGCGTGGGAAGTGCCGCATGGGGCACGGGTAAGGGCGGACAAATTAACCTGGTTGCCAACAACAACATTACAATGAACAATCGCACTTACGTGGTCAGTGAAGGATGGGGCACGGGTGACGCTGGAGACATCAACATTCGGGCAAATTCTTTTTCTATGCTAGAAGAAGCTTCGGGTGTCCTTAATAGTACACAGGGAAATAGCACAGGAAAAGCCGGAGACATCAACATTCAAGTTGCAGGCCCTATGGTGGTAAAGAGCGGCACTATATCAACCGATCCCATCACGGATAATGCTGGAAAAGTTAACATAAGCGCAAATTCTTTACAAATTGATGACTCAGCACTGTATAGCGGTACAGCAAAGCCAGGTAAGGTTGGAGAAATCAACCTTCAGGTTGCCGACTCTTTGGAAGTACGAGGCACAGCTATAGAGACTAAGAGCTCTGGCAACGGTGACACTGGAAACATCAACATCAGTGCAAATTCTTTTTTACTTGAAGGATCAGGAATCGATACTTATACGGGAGAAAATAGCCGAGGTAACGCTGGAGACATCAACATTCGGGTTGCCGATTCTTTTATCATAAAAAATACAGGTATAATTGCTGATACTTTTCAAAGTAACGCTGGAAATATCAATATCTACGCAAGTTTTTTACAAACTGATACCTCAGGAGTGTTTAGCCGTACGATATATACAGGGAAATCAGGAGGAGATATCAACATTCAGGTTGCAGGCTCTTTTGTGAGCAAAGGTACAGGTATAACTACTGACTCTTATGGTGTGGGTAATGGTGGAAAACTCAACATCAGTGCAAATGCTTTGCAGATGGACGGTTCGCAAATTAGGAGTGCTACGGGGGAAAATGCCACAGGGAACGCTGGAGAAATTAACATTCAAGCAAACCGTATGGAGTTACGGAACAGTTCATCTATAAATACCGATATCTCTGGCAAGGGGAACGCTGGAAACATCAGCATTGTGGCAGATACCATTCAGTTTGATACTGAGAGTGGGATTAATGCAAATACCACAACGGGTCAGGGTGGAAATATTAGGCTAGAGATAGGAAACTTACTTTTGTTGCGTCGTGAAAGTTCCATCTCCACTACCGGAGGCATTGCCCTAAAGGAGGGAGACGGCGGCAACATCACTATCAATGCTCGGTCGGGCTTTATCATCGCCGTTAGGGGTGAAAATAGCGACATCTCTGCCAATGCTTACACTGGCACAGGTGGAACAGTGGATATTAAAGCATATGGCATCTATGGCATTCAACCCCGTCAAAGCCTAACTTCGCTGAGTGATATTACTGCCAGGTCAGAGTTTGGTGTAGACGGCACTGTAGAACTCAACACACCTAATATTGACCCAAATCGGGGATTAGTGCAACTACCTACAAATTTCTTTGATGTTTCACAACAAATTGATACTAGCTGCAATCCTGGTAGCAGGCAAACAGCCAGTTCGTTTGTTGTCACCGGACGCGGTGGCATACCCCCCAGTCCCTTAGATATATTGACACCAGATGCAGTGCAGGTAGATTGGGTGAGTCTCAATCCTAGCAGTGACAACCGCGCTCGTTCATCTGTTACCACCAAACCAACTACTGCTACACCAGAACACATCGTAGAAGCAACTGGGTGGGTGAGAAACTCTAAGGGAGAGGTAATACTCACAGCTAATCCGCCCACAATCACGTCTCATAGTTCATGGCAGAACCCTCTGTCTTGCGGTGCTTTTTAACGTATTCCACGGAATTCCCCACCCTATAAGAGGGTGGGGATGGATAGTGGGGCGAAGACGAAAGCATCCCTTTTTAAGGGGTGCTTGAGGAGTCGCCAGTTTCTGGATTTGGCAGCCTGTCAATCCAATCTTCAACTAACTGAGTCATGGTTTTTTCTTTAGTAGCGGCGTATAACCTAAGTTTATTTAGACGACGTTCTGATATTCGTAAATTCAATCCTTTTTTACTCATAAATATCTACACAACATCTACATAATTGATAGTATATAGATGGTTGATAACCCACCTGACCGTATTGAACAGACAGGCTAACATCAAAGTAGACGTACGAGTCTTGCCGCAGATAAATCGGTAGATCAGGGAAAGAACATGACCACTGGTTCGTATGATTACGCTCTGCGGTAAAAGATAAGCCAAGCCATGTTGCACGAAAAAACAATCAAACTGCCTTGGGAAGCAGGGCGGCTGCCTGGGTTCCTCCGCAGCGGGGATAAAGCTGGAAACAGCAGAGAGGGAGAGTAAGACCATCACCGACTTGAGTGTCGGACTTGCGGCAACGCAAGTACCTAACGTGGCATCTGCCAATGAGACAGGAAGCCCCATCCGCGCGGAGCGGTGGGGTACTTCACATGTCAGTATTCACATCTTAAGCAATTGTGTTGCTGACTGACGTAGCGTTACACTTCGTTACATTATGTGCTCAGAATGCACGTAGTGCGATTCGTTCAGCCGAAATCCAAATTGCACAGATGGCTGGTTTGGCTATATTCTACCCCCTGATAACTGGCGACACAATCAAACCATCCTTAAGGTGGATGACTCGCTGGGTTTGAACGGCGACATCAGCCTCATGGGTAACGATAATAATTGTAATGCTTTGGTTGTTCAAGTCAGTCAGCAACTCCAACAACTAAGGCACGCCAATCTAAAATAATCCGCCGGTAGAGACGTTACATCTAACCTCTCTACAGGTATCTGAAACTGTCGAAAAATTTTCGTCGTGCAGTACTAGGTTTGTACTGTTAGTCACAGTTGCTGATGCTCCCAGCAGCTTTGGGTATTGTGGAGTAGTTTTTATTGCAACCAGTTTTTTACTATTTGGAACCCCAGATGGACAAGGCAATGAGAACTGCGATCGCCTGATTGCAGCGATTAATGCGATGGCGCTTTTCTCCCGCCTGGGGCGATGTTCCCTCTGGGAGCCGCCCTGCATGGCGATGGCGCAGAGCGCCCGCTGAGTCCTTCGGACACGCGATCGCGTTCGCGATCGCGTCTGATTTTGCCTGCATCCTCACCGTAACTCATATGCCTCACCTCAAAGAAGCCTTTCAAGCCCGGATTGAAGTGAGTAAAACTCAGCAGGTGGCGCTGCGGGCGCTATGCGCCCGCAAGCTTGAGGCGATTGCAAAGGTGCCAGTGCCCCTTGGGCAATCGCGTGATTCATATTTTGGTTCAGCAACGCCAAAATGTAAATCAACTCACGTCGAAAGACGCAAACTTTTTGACCCGCCATTCACCTACACCCAAACTTCGTTATGGGTGCAGTACTCTCAAAGGCTCTTTGATAGACAGGCTGATCGATGCAAAAACTGGCGATGGTCTGCTACAACTTTTAGGCTGTGGCAGAGAAATCATAATTCGGGTTGTTGTAGCCTGGATTTGATATGGCAGATGTTACAAGGTCAGGACTGCTGAGTAAACTGCTGACATCAGTGCCTATAGCTTGGCTTGGCGTACTACTACCTAGCGATATCAGTTCACCACTAACAGAGAAATTCCAGCCTTCATTACCAACGAGTGTATTGCCATCACCACTGGCTTCAATCCGGTTTCCGAGGAGATTGCTGTTACTTACACCCGCTGTGTTGCCACTACCAAGGATGTCGTTGTTACTACCAGTCTGTGTATTGGCATTACCAAGGATGTCGTTGTTATTGCCTAAGTTCCAGTTACCGTTACCGTTGGTTGTGTTATCGCTACCAAAGCCCCAGTTGCCATTACCTTCGGTTTTGCCGCCATCACCGTAGTTCCAGTTACCGTTACCGTTGGTTGTGTTGCCACTACCAAAATTCCAGTTACCATTACCGTCGGTTGTGTTGTTACTACCGTAGTTCCAGTTACCGTTACCTTGACCACTGTTGCCGGTGGCATCTGCACCATCTAAGTTTTGAATATCAGATATCCAGTTGTCGCTGTTATAAGGTACAGGTTGACCGTTGCCAGTTTCAGGTAGGTTGCTACCACTCTCGTTCGAGGGAGGAGTGCTGCCAAATGGTAAGTTGCCGGGGAGGTTGCCTCCAGCGACGGCATTGCTACCACCAAAGACACTATCACCACCAGATGCGCTACCACCAGCAAAGGCATTGTTAGCACCAGAGGCACTATCACCACCAGAACCGCTACCACCAGCAAAAGGATTGCTACCACCGGAGGCACTATCACCGCCAGATGCGCTACCACCAGCAAAAGGATTGCTACCACCGGAGGCACTATCACCGCCAGATGCGCTACCACCAGCAAAAGGATTGCTACCACCGGAGGCACTATCACCGCCAGATGCGCTACCACCTAATGCGCTGGTGTCACCGCCAACGACTCCGACCAATTGATTGAACGGGTTATTAGTATCAGTTAAAGCCCGTTCGTCGAGTGGTCGCTCGTAATTGTAGGCGTACTGTCCATCTGCACTGGTTGTGGATGAATTGCCACCACCGATGAAGGAAGCAAAGGTATTACTACCATCAGCAGCGCCACCGCTACCAGCGCTGCCACCGCCGCCAGCACCGCCAGCACCGCCAGCGCCGAAGCCACCACTAGCACCGCCAGCACCGCCAGCACCGAAGCCACCACTAGCGCCACCAGCACCGCCACCTTCTAAAGTGCTGCCATCGGTGGACTGCCATGCGCCATCAGTGAAAGAAAAATTGCCATTACCAGTTAAATTGTTGCTAGTACCTTGTGACCCACCAGTTTGATTGCTATTGTCAGAAGTTGCCATTAGAATTAAACTCCTATTGCTCAAACTGAAATTCCCCTAGAAAGAGGAAGATCAACGACATGAATGAAAGCATTTTTTGACTTTCATCTTCAATAAAGAAATACTATTTTCTAACTACATAACTATTTTTGACAGCTAGTTAGAATTTGCTTGTAATTCAGTTAAAATTCAGTTACAAATCGTTTGATTTAATCAAGCCTTAATTAACCCAAAATCAAACTAAAAAACAGTGATCACCACACTTAACAAAAGTATACGAGATAAGATTTACGTTTTAAATGAACAAAATTTAGATTTGATTGTTAATTCTTTTGATTTTGTTCAAGCAGAATATCATGCAAGGTAAGAATTCAGGTCTCTCTGTGTCCCTGAAGAGCGATACTTTCAGGATTTGCTCGCTCACTCTTGAAAACAGGCATTATCTAATAATAAATAAGTTTGGCGATTCTCCTGCCATCTGCATTGTAACTTCCACAGATTAGTGCTGGGTAATCTATGGTTGCCATCCTCCTACAGACTGATAGAAAACAAAAGATTAATCACAGAAATGCCAAATCTCTGAATTCTAACCGCCGACAGATTTATACTTCTTAACAGCTTTCTAACATCTGGGAAGATACCCTATTCCCGAAGTTACTATTATAGAAGCTTATGATGTTGTGATAATTGGCGCTGGTCACAATATACTTGTTTGTGCCTTATTGCGTACTTTTCACTGTTAAAGGTGCCATTTATCGCGCTAAGAATTAGTGCCAAATAATCCTGAAAGAACGAGCTTTAGCTAAAGCTCAAAAAAAACATACCGAGGATAATTTACCTGTTCATAGTTTCCAAACTTTGCTAGCAGATTTAGCTACTTAATAGGAAGTTGCCAAAGATAGTATCATTTGATGGAAGATAAAGACTGCCATCAACTATGCCGCGATCGCCCGAAGGGCACTGCCCTAAGTCCTTACGGACACGCTACGCGTTAGCGTTCAGCTCCTCCCTGTTGCCAACCCCCACCTGCGGAAGTTCCTAGCGCTCGCCACGGTTTTAACAATGTCTTGCGAGTTCGGGATGATATTTTCCGTCGTCAACTGTTGGCGGTCAGATCCTGTGTCTTTAGCTGCTGCGGTTATGAGTCTAGCTGTTGCGGCTGGTAAACGTAAATCTGCTTGATTATTTTTACTTCCGCCATTGTGTACTAGTGCCTAGTAACAGGCGACACAATCAAACCATCCTTAACATGAATAACTCGCTGGGTTTGAGCAGCGACATCAGCCTCATGGGTAACGATAACAATCGTGATGCCTTGGTTGTTCAAATCAGTCAGCAACTCCATCACTTCCTGAGAAGTCTGGCTATCTAATGCTCCTGTTGGTTCATCCGCCAGCACTAAAGCGGGACGATTGACCAAAGCGCGGGCGATCGCCACCCGTTGCTGTTGTCCTCCAGAAAGTTGATTGGGGCGGTTATGCAGCCGTTCTGCCAGTCCGACTCTGGTAAGGGCTTCTATTGCCCGCTTGCGTCGTTTCTGTCTAGGAATGCCAGCATAAACCATCGGCAGCATCACGTTTTCAACGGCGGTAGCGCGAGGTAGTAAGTTGAATTGCTGAAAGACAAAGCCAAGGCGCTGATTGCGGATGTATGCTAATTCGTCATTATTTAGAGTTGTCAGGTTCCGACCTTCCAAAACGTAGTGTCCATCGGTTGGGCGATCCAGACAGCCAATGATGTTCATCAGGGTAGACTTGCCAGAACCAGACATTCCCATGATGGCAACATATTCTCCTTCCTCAATGGTCAGGTTGATACCTTTAAGAATCGGTACTTCTGTATCAGCTAACCGATAGGTTTTGGTAATGTCTTCCATCCAAATCATGGTTGCCATATTAATCACTCCGTAAAGCAGCTATGGGGTCAAGTCGGGCGGCGTTGCGGGCTGGAATCACCCCTGCTACCAGCCCAGTCACTAACGAAAATCCAAATCCGGCAATGATTGACCAGAAAGACACAACAAACGGAAATTTAAATATGTTAGCTGCTGCCAGGGCAAGGCAAATACCAAATCCAATCCCAATCACTCCACCGATAACAGCAACCACGACTGCTTCAGTGAGAAACTGGCTCAAAATCGCGCTGTAGGTCGCTCCTACGGCTTTGCGAATGCCAATTTCTCGGGTTCTCTCTACAACCGAAACCAGCATGATGTTTGCAATACCAATGCCCCCTACGAGTAGGGAAATCCCTGCGATCGCCCCCACCAAAATTGTAAACAATCCTACAACACTGCTGAAAGTGTTGATAATGTCAACTTGATTGATGATGCGAAAGTCGTCTGGTTGTGGCGGGTATATATTATGACGGATACGAAGCAAGTTCGTTACCTGAAACTGGGCGGCGTCAAGCTGCGCCTCGTTCTGAGCCTTTAACCATAAACCATTAATAGCAGTACCGTTAAGAGCATTATTGCCGACAATTCGCGCAGACATATTCGTAAGAGGAATATACATTTGGTCATCTACGTTCTGTGCGCCTGCTGCTCCCTTCGATTCCATCACGCCAATAACTTTGTAGCGTCCGTTCTGAATGCGAATATCAGAACCAATAGCAGATGAGCCAACACCAAATAAATCATCGCGCACTTTACTACCTAGCACGACAACAGGATTAGCGTTGTCTAAGTCCTCCTGAGTAAAGTACTGTCCTTCTTGGGGGTGAATATTTTTCACCTCTGGGTAATTCAAATCAGTTCCCAGTACCTGCGTGGAAACGTTCTGTCCTGCATAAACCACCTGTACCGCACGTTGTAGATAGGCGGTGACAGACTCGGCAGCAGTAACCTGTTGGGAAACAGCCTGGGCATCTTCCCATGTTAGCGTTGATGCAGAACCAAAACCCTGGCTGATACCTCCAGAGCGTGCCGCTCCCGCCAGTACCAGTATAACATTCGAACCTAAAGCTTGAATCTGCTGCTCAGTAGCTTTCTGGATACCTTGACCCACAGAGGTTACAGCAATTACAGAGGATATACCGATGATTACCCCCAACATCGTCAGCCCTGTGCGGAGACGATTACTCCACATAGCTTCTACTGCCATTGTCAGGATTTCAACTAACGAGACTTTCGTTGGGCGAATAGACCTTACCATTTAAATGACCATTTTTGAATTCAAAATATACCTACGGCACGCACTTTACAAAATTCCGAGAAATAGTTTTAATTACAGCGGTTTTCATTTAGATGAAGTACAAATTCATCTGTGTCCATCTGTACGGCAGTTGCTACAACGGGGGGAACCCCCGCAACGCACTGCCTCGTCCATCTGTGGTTCCATAATTCTTTGATGTATTACACCCATTTGCAAACCGCTATAGTTTTAATTCATTCAGGATCTGAGCTGCCTAAATTTATTTATCGGGTTCTTCCGAATTGAATGAGCGAATTTTGAATGAGCGAATTTTGAATTGTCATAACCCCTCCTAACGCATACGCCTTGGTTGTCCCCCGAAAGGCGTCATACCACGGGGTGTACCATTACCTTGAGGACGCGCCCCTGGCGGGAAACTGAGCATTATTCGCTCTCCCTCACTTAGCCCAGAACGAACTACCGTTTTATTCCCCACTGTCACCCCAGTTGTAATTGGTCGGAATCTCGGTCTTCTATTGTTTTCTTGCCCTGTGAACACCATCACTCCACTGGCATTTTCCTGGCGGACAATAGCAACTGTAGGAATCACCAGCGCGTTATCTAACTTGCCAACGTTAAAGTCCACGTTGACATTCATCCCCGCCCGCAGAAGATTTTCTGGATCACAAAGGGACGATTTGACTTCAAAATTTGTCACATTCTGCTCTACAGTCGATTGAGCAGCAACCTGGACGACCTTTCCTGTAAATTTTTTATCCGGGTAAGCATCTGCCTGGATAGTCACTGTCTGTCCCACTTTAATTTGAGAGATATTGGTTTCAGCCACTTTTGCCGTCACCTGATTTTGAGACGCTAATGCCAGGATAGAAGAAGAAGTTGCCGAAGTCACCTCGCTTCCTGCTGTAGTGGGAGTCACAAATGCACCAGGGTCAGCAAACTTACGCGTGACAAGTCCAGTGAAGGGGGCGCGAATCACTGTATCATTAATTTGTGCCTTAATTGTCTGCAAACTCCCCTCGGCTGACACGACTTGGGCGCGCGCCTGCTCAATTTCCTCGGGTCGAGAACCATTGTTAAGTTTAGCAAGTTCCTGCCTTGCCGCAGCAAGACTAGCTTTTACCTGTTCCAAATTATCTCTGGCGTTGCGCTCTTCGGTCAAAGCTTCGTCTAAGGTATCGCGGGCAACCGCACCTTCCTCAGTAGGGGTACTCAACCGCTTCACCCGTGCCCTTGCCAAGTCCAACCGAGATTGCGCTTGGATGAGCTGTGCTTGATTGTTCCTGACGTCAGCTTGTGCCTTCGCAATGTCCTCAGAACGGCTACCCGCCAGCACCAACCGCAGATTTGCTTGGGCATTTTTGAGCTGCCCTTGAGCCTGAGTGAGTTGCCCTCGCAGGTTTGAGTCATCCATATACGCTAAGAGTTGTCCTTGCTGGACGCGATCGCCCTCCTTCACCAGCAGTTGCTTCAACACGCCCGACGTTTTTGGACTAAGGTTTATTGAGCGTTCAGGCTTAACGTTGCCATTTGCCGAAATAGTCACAGGAAGATTAGTCCGCTCAACAACAGCCGTCTGTATCCGACGTTGGCGTTCTTGACGCTGTGTCATCATGAACTGCTGTGTTCCTAGGTAGCCTCCTCCACCCAAAAGACCCAAAATCAGGAGTCCTACAAGCCACTTTGGTATTTTGATTTGCTTCAAATCTTTCACAGAACTGGTTTTTTTCCAGGACTGCGAACTTTTTGCCAAATCGGATATTTCCTCTATTTCTGCCATATGCTTTGAAAATCTCGTGTGATACGTCGGCTCCAAAGATTCTTTAGGTTCTAAATTTTAACTAAAAATTAAGGAAACCCCCAATCCTTTATTTTGAAGGAACTGGGGGAACTGGAGCATGAAACATGTCAGAATTGATAATTCGTAATTCTTAATTTCTCATTGACAATTCAATTACGAATATCATTTGCGCCTAAACTGGCGAATCTTTTCCAATTGCTCTGGTGTCAGAACAGCCTGCATCCGTTCCTCAGAAGATTTCCTGATTTCCTTAATTTTGGCTATCTGTTCATCTGAGAGATTGAGTTGGGCAGTTCCCGCTTGTCTATTTCCTGTGCGGGGTGCTTGGGATGCATTTGCCCTGAGTTGCTCGCGCTGTTGGGGGGTGAGCAAGCTTTCTATTTGGGAGCGAGTCTCTTGTCCTATTTGCTGAAGTTGGGATTTTTGCTCCGCAGTGAGGTTGAGTTCTGCCCCACCCATTCTTCCGTCATTTGGTCCAGCTTGTACAACTGCGGGTATGGCTGTGATGGCAATTGCTGCAATCCCTGCAACGAATACACTAGGTTTAAATTTCATAGCAACTCCCTCATTTCTCAACTCTCGTTACTGCTGATTGCAACATCCCTATCGTAGGTGGTTACCCTCATAAACCATATGAAGCAAAAGTCCCAAACATATTGGGACAAAAGTAACTATTAATTTGTGACTTTTGTCATAGTCTTTACCGCAGTAAAATAGGATAGCAAGCGCTGGTATCGAAACCATACATAAAATACGGTAGAAAGCAGCTTAAAAGTTTCACCATATTTGTTTCCTGATGAACAGTCAGATGTCGCGTTCTCTCCCTTCCCTGCGCTTATTACTTTACCTGGAATGGCTGTTATTGGGCATGAGTCTCCTGGCAGGATTCTTAATTCCCCCCATCTACCCATCCCAAGCTTCTCCGTGGTTGACTGTCCTGAGTATTGTCGTGTTTGGGGTCATGGGTTTAAGGTTACCAAGGAGCTCTTTCAGTCACAAAGTTATGTACACGGCAGTGGAATTAGGGATTGTTTTGCTGCCAGCTTTTACAAACAGTCATCTTCGCTTTGCTCCCCTGCTTGGTTTAATTGCGGTCATTCGCAGTTGCCAAATGTTCAAGTTACAGGGTCGCTTGATTGTTGCAAGCCTAGTATACGTATCATATCTCTACATAGTATTTTTGCGAAGTCGAACCACTGTTTTATTCAGAATGCATGTAGGACAGGAAAGACCGTTTGCGGAACAAATTGCGACTAATACAGCCAATTTACTACTGAACAACGCGATTTCTTTTGCTTTGACGTTAACTTTTGTATTGCTGTTGGTTAATGCTGTGCTATCAGAACGCAGAAGTCGGCAAGAACTGGCAATTGCCCATGAGCAGCTACGCCAGTATGCTTTGCGAATTGAAAACCAAGCAACTCTACAAGAGCGCAACCGCATTGCCCGTGAAATACATGACTCCCTAGGACACGCTCTAACCGCCCAGACTATCCAGCTAGAGAATGCTTTGCTATTGTTGCCGTCCAATGTTGATAAAGCCACAGAGTTTTTGAAACAAGCAAAACAGTTAGCATACCAAGCATTGCAGGAAGTCTCTCGTTCTGTAGCAACACTGAGAGCCGATCCGTTGCGCGGAAAGTCACTAGAAAATGCAATTAATAACCTGATCCGAGACTTTAGCAGCTCGACAACCCTCACACCAGATTGCAAAATCAGTCTTGCATATCCTGTCACTCCTGAGGTGGGTACTGCTATCTATCGCATCCTGCAAGAAGCATTGACCAACATATCCAAACACAGCCAGGCGACTCAGGTTACGCTACAGTTGCACTCCCAGAACCGTAGGCTACACCTGCTTGTGCAAGACAACGGCAGAGGCTTTTATCCAGAACAAAACACCACAGGGTTCGGACTTCAAGGAATGCGAGAACGAGCGACTGCACTAGGAGGAAGCTTTCATATCATCAGCGAAGCAGGAAAGGGATGCCTAATTCAGGTAGAATTACCCATTATAGATTCTAGTATAGTCAACTCTGAAAGAGCAACAAAAATCTAAAATCCAAAAACCAAAATCTTATGATTCGTCTGTTGCTGGTAGACGACCAAATCATTATTCGTCAGGGACTCAAGAACCTGCTGGAATCAAAACCAGATTTCCAGGTGGTTGGAGACGCCCAGAACGGTCAAGGTGCAATTGAAGCCGTGGAGGCGCTTTATGGAACGCCATTGCAACCAGATGTGGTGTTGATGGATGTCAGAATGCCTGTGATGGATGGGGTTGCAGCAACTCGGCTGATTTGCCAGCGTTTTGCAGAGATACACGTTTTGGTGCTGACGACATTTGATGATGACGAATACGTTTCGCAGGCAATGCGTTATGGAGCGAGAGGTTATCTTTTGAAGCATACCCCGCTTGAGGAGTTGGCGATCGCCATTCGAGCCGTACATCAAGGCTACACCCACATGGGACCAGGACTGTTTGAAAAAGCTTTGACAACCCCTCAGATATCTGATTCAGTACACTCAGCTATCCCACCAGAACTAGCGGAACTGTCCCCTAGAGAAAAAGAGGTTCTGCGTTTAATTGCAATGGGATTCAGTAATCGCGAGATTGCCCATGCACTTTACATTTCAGATCGCACAGTTAGAAATCATGTGACGAGTATTCTCAGTCAGTTGCACCTGCGCGATCGCACTCAAGCAGCCCTGCTTGCTAGTACTTTTCTCCCACAGTTAGAAATATCATAGAAATATCAACTTATCAGTCATACAGCACATTGTTCGTGCGTGAAGTACAACACTCTTGTCTAAAAGCCGAGACACTAAGCCCTTTTTACTTCTGTAAACGCAAAGCGCCCCCGAAGCGGGATACAAAGCAGCTCGCTTCCCGGAGGGGATATTCTGACGGATAACAGATGATTTTGCTGTTACTGATATTCCAAGTATTTAATAAACGTAAATCGCCCCGCTTTGATCAAAGTTAAGCGTGATATCAGAAGCTCCTGCCTCAACTTGGTAAACTTGAACGGTCGCGACATTACCATTCACTGCAATATCGTATCTGAGTTTGACCCTTGGCTGTAAAGCATTAACCAAAAGGTAATCCGGAAGAGAAGTATTACTGAGTACACCACTCGCTCCTACTGGTAACTCTCTAATTCCCCCTTTCCCGCTTGTCAAACCGTATTGTAGAGGCAATCCCGTCTGATTCACAAGTTTGATTTGTACAGGTTGGTTGGGGTTTTGCACGCGTGCCACAGGTTGCCAGTATCCTGGTTGATAAGTACGTGCGGGTGGGTTTGCGGCGTTAGTGAGTGTAGGAGTGACTAAGCCGAGAGTAGCGGCAAGTACAGCAGTTGTCAAAAGTGGTAGTTTCATTGTGATTGTCTAAAAATTCTGAACTATGTTTAATAACTACAGTCACCTAACAAACCAATTCCCGAAATCCTCCAGCTGTATCATCCAATTGGGTGAAAAATATTAAAGAGGGAACAGGCACTCCTACTGTAAAAAATGGGGATTTAAACCCCACTTTTTACATACGACTTATATATAGCGCTTCTCGTTTGGATGCAGTACGCTTTGACTCCACCCCGATGAATGGCTTGCGCCAAAGTTCCCCTCCCCGCTGGCGGGGAGGGGTTAGGGGTGGGGTTCGTTTGTGTATTGCAATGAAGAGAGAACCGCTATAGGTGAATTATTTCGCCCCTTCCCTCGCTACACCCTTAGGGGCGCAATGCCGCCGCGCCGCTACATTTTTCCTAGACAAAACCGGACAACCTTGGCAAAAAAGGCGGGTTTATTTGTCAACAAGTACAAATAATTGAGAATCACCGCCTTTTTTGCCCCCACCACAGATATCTGTGGGTGCTTCAAGAGTACTCGTGGGGGAAGGTTGTCCGGTTTTGTCATGGTTTCACCCAACCCCTGCCGCAAGCGACGCTTTAATATCTAGTGGAGCCAGGACGGCTTACTTCTTCATTGGGATCGCGATATGCTTGGGGTTCAGAGCGTTTTTTCGCAAAACCTGCAAGACCTGCAAGACCAAGTAAGCCAAGCCAGCCCCAATCAAAACCGCGATCGCCCCTTACATCCCTAGTTCCTTGAGAAGTGGTTGGGGCTGTGGTAGTGGTAGTGCTGGTACCCGTGGTTGTATCAGTACCTGCGCCTCCTGTGGTGTCTGTACCTGTAGTGCCCGTCGTGCCTGCGCTACCTGTACCTGTGGTGTCTGTGCCTGTGCTACCTGTACCTGTAGTGCCCGTGCCTGTGGTGTCTGTACCTGTGCTACCTGTACCTGTAGTGCCCGTGCCTGTGGTGTCTGTACCTGTGCTACCTGTACCTGTAGTGCCCGTGCCTGTGGTGTCTGTACCTGTGCTACCTGTACCTGTAGTGCCCGTGCCTGTGGTGCCTGTGCCTGTGCTACCTGTACCTGTAGTGCCCGTACCTGTAGTGCCCGTGCCTGTGCTACCTGTACCTGTGCCTAGACCTGTGCTACCTGTACCTGTAGTACCTGTGCCTGTGCTACCTGTACCTGTAGTACCTGTAGTACCTGCGCCTGTGCTACCTGTACCTGTGCCACCACCAGAACCGGAACCGGATTGGGCAGAAACAGGCACAGTTAAAGACAAAGTGGCTAAACTAACAGCAAAGGCACTAGCCCAAACATTTTTTGCAAAATTAGAAAGCTTCATAGTTGCGATTCCTTTAACATTCCAAGTATTGGCAATTTTTTGATTTTTAAAACGCTATTCCCCTTAGTTAATCAGCTAATTTCTTAAGTAAGCATGACTAAAACAAAGAGATAATTGTATGACCCTGAGTAATAAAATTCTTAAAAATCGTGACTGCTAATCTAGTTAATAAATTCAAAACTCAAAACTGCTAGCTCAACTCAGCTTTTACCAATCATCATTTGATGATTGAGTACTTACACAAACAAAAATTTTAGATTCTATAAAATTCGTTATTTTTCTTATTACTACCGTCAATAAGTAGAATAACTTCTATTGTTTTATCCAACCTTGTACCGCAGGCATAAACTGACTTAACCCAGAGGAATAGGCTTGATTTTAAGCCAACGTGTAAGTATGGATACTCTTAGCTGTCATCTTTAGGGAAGCAGCTACAGTTGGTGTGGGCTATGGGGTGTAGTAAATTTTTCATCCCTACACCCCTACTCATCTACCCCCTGTTAATGTGCTCAGAGCAACTGCAAAATCTGTTGCAGAGGAATATCCACTAAATCCGGGCGGTTGTTGAGTTCGTAACTTAATGCAGCAATGGCTTTCTCGAAAACAAAGGCATCCAAAAGCACTTGCAGTTCTGCGGTTGTCTTTGGCAAGAAGCTATCTTTGGAAGCACTTTCCAGATAACTATTCAAGAAAGCCGCACTCACCCAGGCAGACCAAAATCTACTCCAAGCTTTTACTAGGGGAAGTTCCCCAGAGCGAATCATCCCTCTTTCTAGTTCGCTGCGAAGCCCTTGGCTAGCAGCGTAGTCAAACGATAACAGCATTCCTGCCACGTCTCGAAGGGGAGAACGCTTCATGCGCCGTTCGCTCAAGCTGCGACCCTCTCTGCCCTCAAAATCAAAGATGATGAAATCCTTGCCCGTGTATAACACTCGCCCCAGATGGTAATCGCCATGATAGCGGGTACGCATGGCAGTAATTTTTTGGTTTAGGAGTAAGTGGTAACGACCCAGAATTTCCTGTTGGCGGTCAAGGGCAGCCCTTGCTAGTTCTTGAGTGTCTGATGGCAGTCCATTGAGTTTATCTTGTAATAAAAGGAATGTTTGACCAGTTAGGTTACGGGCGTATTGGTAAATCGAGCGCTGATAGAAGGATGAAAACGGTTCAGGGGCAAAGTCGGGATTTTCTGGATCAGAAGCTAAGGCAATATGGAGTTCTGCCGTACTTTGACCCAACAGTTGGGCGCTGACTAGGTAGGAACCGATGGTTTGGTTTGCTAATTCTAGCGACTCGGGGACAAGGGGAGTTTCCGACACGGAGAAATTTTCTGTCTTCGCGTCTGGATCTGTTTGCGTTTTTACCTCATTGAAAGCTTTCAGCAACTCTAACAGGGAACCTGAGGGAACGGGTACCTCAGTAATATCTGCCTGCTGTGTCGTCACCAGTTCAAAGTAGTCCTGCAAGCTATCGAGAGTGTAGTCCCAGCCAATGCGGGTATCTTGAATATATTCTTGCAGTATTCCTATAGTCATGGGTAAGGTAGGCTGAGTTCCTGCTTTAGTTAGGCTGCGGTACTCCAGCGCCCCAGCAACGGGAGCATAGTGTTTTAAGAATTTTTTCTCACTGAGGAAGCGCCGGAGTTCTAAATCAGGGTGCATCCCCTCCTCGACTTTGCGAAGTATTTTCAAAAACAGGCGCTCTCCATAAATTATAGAAGTATTCCTGTGTTCTCCCTGGAGGACAGTCGGTTCAAGGTAGGAGTCCTCACCGCTCAATTGTGGGAATAAATCAGTCGCAGTCGCAATCAATTCTCCTGCCATCCCCTTGTAGGAGCGATTCTGGACAATTGCATCCACCAGGAGATTGAGAAAGTTCTTGTCTGCTGTGGCATCAAATAAAATCCCTACTTCTTCTCTGCCTTGAACCTCAAGGCGAGCTACCACAGCTTGAGGGGATTCTGCTAAAATTTGGCTTGCTTGCTCACCTTCTGCGTAAGCTAAGAGCAAAAGGTAAGTTTCGGGGTCTCCCTGGATGTACTCTACCCGCAACCAAACCACCTTAGCCTCTGTGCCTTTGTAGGACATTAAAACCGACTCAGTGATTTGTGTAGATTGAACACTCAGGGTTTTGCTGCGGAACCAGCTACAGGTATACAGGTAATCCTGCAGAATATACTCCAGAGTCGCTTTCACTTCTCGCTGGTTAAAAACATTGTGCCACTGACCGCTCACTACCAGCGTTGTCAACTCGGATTGAGGTTTAGGCGGCTGGGTCAAGCTGAGTTTAGGCGATAAAGCAAACCAGTAAAATCCATAGGGACTCAGGCTGAGGAAGTAGCACGAATCCCCAACGGGTGGAAACTCTATTTGACCAAAAATTTCCACTGGCACAAGTCCCTTGAGGGCTGATAAGTCTAATTCGACTGTTTGCACAAACCGGGACAAATTCGCGACTACTAAAATTGTTTCCTCTTGATAGGTGCGAGTAAAGGCAAGAACTTTGCGGTTTTTTGGGTGCAGTATTTCAAAGCTGCCTCGACCCAATGCCTCGTAACGCTTCCTAGTGGCAAGCAGGCGTTTTGTCCAATACCACAGGGAATTGGGGTTAGCCCGTTGTGCTTCAACGTTGACTGCCTCATAGTGGTATTCTGATTCCACAATCACGGGTAAATACAACCTTTGGGGGTTGACACGACTAAAACCAGCGTTACGGTCGGAACTCCACTGCATAGGCGTGCGAACACCATTGCGATCGCCCACATACACGTTATCTCCCATGCCAATTTCATCCCCGTAGTAAAGCACGGGCGTTCCTGGTAGAGACAACAGCAAACCATTAAGCAATTCTATCTGACGGCGATCATTTCCCAAAAGCGGCGCTAACCTGCGGCGGATGCCCAAGTTTACTCTCATCACAGGGTCTTGTGCATAGACCCGATACATATAGTCTCGGTCTTCATCCGTGACCATTTCCAAAGTCAGTTCATCGTGGTTACGCAAAAACAATCCCCACTGACAATTATCGGGAATGGCAGGAGTTTGGTTGAGAATATCAATGATCGGGAAGTTATCTTCCATCCGCAATGACATAAACAAGCGCGGCATCAACGGGAAATGATAGTTCATGTGACACTCATCCCCAGCCCCGTAATATTGTGCCGCATCCTCGGGCCATTGATTTGCCTCGGCTAGAAGCATCCGGTTCGGGAATTTTGCATCAATGTGCGATCGTAGCAGCTTCAGGAAATCATGGGTTTCTGGCAAGTTTTCGCAGCTTGTTCCCTCTCGTTCGTACAGATACGGCACTGCATCTAGGCGCAACCCATCTACCCCCATCCCCAACCAAAAATCGAGGACATCGAACACCGCCTGCCGCACTGCAGGATTCTCATAGTTTAAATCTGGCTGATGGGAGTAGAAGCGATGCCAGTAATATGCTTTGGCGATTGGGTCCCAAGCCCAGTTTGAAGTCTCAAAATCTTTGAAAATAATCCGCGCTTCTTGGTATTTTTCTGGAGTATCACTCCAGACATAGAAATCTCGTTCTTTACTCCCCTTGGGTGCGCGGCGTGCCCGTTGAAACCAAGGATGCTGGTCAGAAGTATGGTTGACAATTAACTCAATAATGACGCGAATGCCCCGCTGATGGGCAGCTTCCAAGAACTCTTTAAAATCTTCTAAGGTGCCGTATATCGGGTTAACACTGGTGTAATCTG
Organism: Scytonema sp. HK-05; assembly: GCF_963872035.1. Classification (NCBI taxonomy): domain Bacteria; kingdom Bacillati; phylum Cyanobacteriota; class Cyanophyceae; order Nostocales; family Scytonemataceae; genus Scytonema; species Scytonema sp. HK-05. The sequence goes on along the minus strand of NZ_CAWMYC010000176.1, from coordinate 8,716 downwards.
CAATATCGTATCCATCATCCTTCAGTGGCGAAGGAAAAAACGGCAGCACCCAGACGGCGGTGACACCTAAGTCTTGCAGGTAATCTAGTTTTTCTGTCAGCCCTCGGAAGTCGCCAATGCCATCACCATTGCTGTCTGCAAAGGCGCGAACAGGCACTTCGTAAATAATGGCGTTTTTAAACCATAGGGGATCATCTTTCAAAATTGAGTTTTGCATCTTACTTTCAACTGTTCCTGGTTTGTACCTGTCAAAATGAATTGGCAGTAGTTAGGGTAGATGGGGTTAAAGTTATTAGGTCAACCTACACTACTGTTATAGGTATGTGTATATTTGTCAAAAAATTCACTTAAATTTTCATGGCTCAACTTCATGTGAGGGTATTTTCGGTTACCAAAATACCTGAAATAATTAAGTTCCCCATCTAACGTAAGTAAGAGCAATACTTCTTTAATAATCTTTACATAAACATTATATTTTAAGTAATATTCAGTAGAAAGCAATAATTTGAAAAGTAGCTTTTAAGTTTTCAGGTAGCTTTGAATCAATGAATTTGTAGATAACGATTCTTAATAATTTAACAATAACTGACTCTTGAGATAGAGAAGTTGTGAAGTGTTCGCACATAATTTGTCAATCAACAGAATGATGAATTATATAGGTGAAATTCCAAAAATAGTAATGGAAATGACAAAAAATTATGCATTTACCTTGCATTGCAAGTATGAGGAAGATATGGTTGTAAGCAATCAAAAACACGCTGTAGGAGTATTTAGCAGCAGTAAAGCTGCGGAGCAAGCACTCAATGAATTGAAAGATTCAGGCTTTTCCATGGAAAAAGTGTCTATCATTGCCAAGGATGTAGATCAGGGGGAACAGCTTGCTAATGCCCAAGTCACCTCGCGTGTTGGTGATGAAAATGTAAATACTGCCACAGGAGTCGTTGGAGATACTCTCACAGCCGCTACTTGGGGCAGCGTTTTAGTTGGTCTGACAAGTCTGGCACTTCCTGGGTTAGGAGCCGTGTTAGCAGCAGGTTCCCTTGGTGTAGCATTAGCCAGCAGTGTTGGCGGTGTGGCTGTGGGAGCCGCAGCAACTCAGAATTTGGTGAAGGCGCTGGCTGATTTAGGTATTCCCGAAGAACGAGCTAGAGTTTATAGCGATCGCCTTCATCAGGGGAATTTTATGGTGGTAGTAGACGGCTCTGATGAAGAGATTCACCCTGCAGAAGCAGTGTTGAGGAAGCACAACATTGAATATTGGGGCATTTATGATTCCGCAACGGCTTAAAATCTGGGCTTACGCACTCAGCTTGTCTGTCGCGTTTGGTAATTCCCATCCTCAATCTCCTACCTCACCTGGACAAACCCCAACACCCAAACCCTCAACTCCATAGCCTGAACGTTCAGCAACACAGAGGATATTACAGCAAAAAGCCCCCTTCCGTTTGGAGAGGGCTTTTGCTTCACGTTATCTAATGGGGGTTCGGGGTTTCACGAAAATTACTCAAGCAGGCGAGCGCCTTTGCGGCGGGCGCGGTTGTATTAGACGAAGTAGCTGGTTTGTTTGTATAAAATACCGCGCCCGCCGCAACCATGCATTGCGGGTTTTCTATGAGTAGATAGGTCAGTCGCAGGTCAATTTTGAGCTTTCCTCAGTCCAGGGGGCTATAAGAATTACGAAAAACAACGACTAAAAGTTGCTCGACTACATCACAAAATTGACAACACCAGGAAGGATTTTCACTTCAAGCAAGCCCACGCACTTTGCGATACTGGCGACATGGTTTTCATGGAAGACCTAGACTATCGTACTAGCGCCAAAGGGTTGTTTGGCAAGCATATGCGCCACGGCTGGATTTGGGCAATTCAGAACCATCGTCAAGTATGTTTGCTGGAAACGTGGGAAAATATGCCCTGAAGTTGCGGCTTCGGGGACTTCTCAGGAATGCCCAGAATGTGGTGGTTCGGTTAAAAAAGACCTGAGCGTTAGAGTTCATAGCTGCCCTCACTGTGGATATACAACAGATACAGACGTGGCAGCCGGTCAAAATATAAGAAATCGAGGAATCAAACTCATTAGTACCGTTGGGCAGACGGGAACCCAAACAGCCTGTGCAGTCGATCTACCGGGGGGTGATGCAAGTCAGTCTAGGCAAGTGGCGAAATCTCGCTCATAAAGCAACCAGGAAAACCAAAGCGTAAGCCTTGGAAGCCCACACTATACCGCTTGCGGTTAGTGTGGGAGGATGTCACTGATTCTGTTCGTTGAGTCCTGATAGTTCGGCAATGACACGCTCCAAGCCAGCAACGACTCGTGCCAAGCGCTCGTAGTCAACTTTGTCGGGAGTATCTCCTTGGCTGTGGTAATAAGGATAGCGGAAAGGCGCGGTATCTGTAACCATCACGCCTGGATAGCCCTGCTGCCAGAATGACCAATGATCTGACCAGCCAACGCCAGGAATCTCGCCAGCAAGAGCAGCACCTTCAGAGGGAAATTGAGTATGGCGGCGGAAGGAGGCGATCGCATCCCTAACCAGTCCTCCAGAATTGATATTGCCGACAAAGCCAATGTAATTTCCTTGTAACGGATAAATAGAACTCAGAGGAGCGGGATATTTCTGGCTGCCAATCTCATCGGAGTAATAGCCCATTGTTTCCAAGCTAAGCATGGCAACAACTTTTTCTTTTCGCTGTTTACAACGTCTGGCATACACTAGACTGCCCATATTTTCTGTCTGGAAAAAGGGCGGTTCTTCATTGACAAACTCGACAAAGCGAAGGGTTCGCTTAGGCTTTTTACCAGCAAATAGACGAGCAAGCTCTAGGGTAGCTGCAGCACCAGTGCCATTATCGTTTGCTCCCGGACTAAAGGACACTGAGTCATAATGACCGCCGATAATCACAATCTCGTTTGCTCGTTCTGACCCTTGAATTTCAACTTCAAGGTTGTAGTAGGTTTGGTTGTTTATTGTGTATCCCTGCTGTCTGACTGAGTACCCAGCAGAGGCAAAGGAAGCTTTGAGGAAATCAGCAGCAGCCTCCAAACCTTTGTAGTACACGTAGTTACGTTGTCCAATCTCACTGGCAAGCTTTTCCACATCTCGTTTTAGGGCATCTCGTAGTGTGGTTTCTTTCTGAGTCAGTGCAGGCAACTGACCCCTGAAGCTTTCCCCTGGCATCTGAATCATGGCAAAATACGCCCCACTTATGAGAGTACCTAAAATGATAGCCAAGACACTCAGTCCGATTGCAACTGTGACTTTTGGCATTTCCACATTTAACTCCACGTTGGCGATATTAGCAGCAAAGCGCGAGAAGGACTTACTGCTTATTGGATATTGCATATTTCGTATTCATTAACACGAGCAAATTTAACAGTAGCTTGTTCCTTAGAGAGAGGAACTCCGAAGAACAACAGTGTTACTTGTTGAAGAAAATCAAGCTTATATCAACAGAGGGTATTAGTATGAGAACGCGCTACTTTGCTCTAATCTTGGGAATCTTCATTTTGCTCCTCGGTCTATCAGGATTTGTACCAAATTTGCTGACACTACCTAACAACGCACCTGCAATCAAAGTTGATGCTGGATATGGCTACCAATTGGGTCTTTTTCCAACCAATGTCATATTTAACCTCATAAAAGTAGCAGTTGGGGCATTGGGTATCGCGGCCTTTTGGAGCTTTGGGTTTGCACGGTCATATGCACAGATTGTGGCAATTTCCTATGGATTGCTAGCTGTTTTGGGTTTGATTCCAGGCGCTAACACGATGTTCGGTCTCATCCCAATCTTTGGGAATAATGTCTGGTTTCATGCAGTAACGGCAGCGATCGCAGCCTACTTTGGGTTCGTGGAACCAGTGTCACCACAGGAAGTGAACGAAGCCGGCAGGAGAATAGCCTAGAGGGATTTGGCTGCATCGGTGAGAGTCGGGATATCCTAGACGCCCTCCAGAACGCTTTCTGCTGAGGGCGTCTACACACCTAATCAAAAAGCGTTCCAATTAGGTTAGCCCCTCTTAAGTCTGCCTGCGTCAGATTGGCACCTCTTAAGTCTGCTTCACTTAAATTGGCATCATTCAAGCAACAATGACTCAAATTTGCCCCTCTTAAATCTGCACCCGACAAATTTGCTGATACCAAGTTAGCCCTAACCAGGTGTGTTTCACTTAAGTTTGTGTCACGTAGGTTAGCTTCCCTCATATCTGCTGCTGTTAAGTTGGCTCTTTTTAGGTTAGCCCCACTGAGGTTAGCCAAACTCAATTTAGCCCAACTTAGATTAATTTCATTTAAACTAAGCTCGCAAAGCTCTGCACACCTCAAGTTCGCATTGCTAAAATTCCTTTCTCCTATTGCATAACGACGCAGAAGTTCATCAGTTGTCAATCTAGTTAAAACGGCGACAGAAGCACCTTGATAACACCATGAAGCTTCCATAAGGCTAGCGGCAGTGTGAACAGCTACCTGGTCACATTTGGTCATCACTACACCGTTGCACTCATCCCACTGAGCGTTAAGCATATAAGCAATGTCTTTAGCGGCAGCAATTGAGTCAAACAGCAGAACAAATTCTTGAGAGCGTCGTAACCAACTATTTAAACCAATCAATCTCATATTTTTCGTTTGTTAGCTTTTTTAAATTAAGAAAAAGTTATGATTTGTACTTATTTTTACTTCAAAATAAAAAGTTGATAAACACCTTCTAAGACTCGCCTATATTCGCTCTTTTTTGTAATACCTTTTGAATCAAGAAGGTGACTCCAGTTACCACCAATCCCACAGCTAATATTGGCACAAAGATAGCCAGTACCGATAAGATAAACGAACTGGCTGCTTCAATTGTTGAAACGACAGGATTACCAATTCCACCGGTTAGTGCTGTTGAAGACACGCGAAGCATTCCCGTCAAGGTTTGGAAAATACCCGCAGCCCCACCACCAGCAATGACTGCTACTGTCCATTCAAGCAAAGGGTCAGTTGTGCCGTGAACCAAAGCTTTGGTGATGAAAGTGCCGATGGCGATCGCCGTCGGTGTGGAGACTATATCCAAGGCATGATCAACCCAGGGAATGTAATAAGCGGCAATCTCAATACAAGTCGCTACAGCAAATGCAAAAAGCGCTGGATAAGTTCCAATCCACTCAAATTCCGGTGCAAGTTGCAAATGTCCATAAAGTGCGGCAATACTCATGACAAGCGGTGGTACAAACACCCGAAAGCCACAAGCGGCGCTCAAAGCAATGCCAATCCCAATGCTTAATAAGGTATCCATAATTTATATTTTTACGTGTCAGGTATCGATGTCATTTGCTTACCACATCAAGGTAGCAAGGTATTTAGACAAGCCTAGTACAACGCGGCGAAAATAAAGCTACCATTCCAAAGCAGCGAATAGCCTACCTAATCAGCTTTTTGACTTTTGACTTTTGACTTTTGACGAACGCGCAGTGGTACTAGACTCTTTCATTGTGGGACATACCCTATCTCCGGGTAGATTCAAAGCGCTCAATCATATTGAGTTCTATAATACATTTAATACCTAATAAAAATGCAGGTGGAAGTGGAGGGTACACCAGAGGAATTTTAGAAGTCTTAAAAAGAAAAAATTATTTTCAGTATATTATATTTATGGATGATGATGTTGTTGTAGCACCAGAAGCATTTGAACGTATTTACAACTTTCAAAGGGTTATTAATGAAAATAACCTATGTATTTGTGATAGTATGTTACAGCTAGATGGTAAGTACATTCAGCATGAAAATGGGGCTATATGGGATAATGAAATTGTCAGAGTAAAGCCTGACCTTGATCTAAGACTTGTAAAAAATCTTTTATTCAACGAAGTTGAGGAACACATTAACTACAATGGGTGGTGGCTATTTTGCTTTCCTACAGAAATTATAGATCATTTTAGTCTACCCTATCCATTTTTTATAAGAGCAGATGACATAGAACTGCCTATAAGGTTAAAGCTAAAAATTATAAATTTAAATGGAATATGTGTATGGGATGAGTCATTTGAAAATAAATGTTCTCCTCTACCAATTTATTACTCTAAAAAGAACGAAATGATTTTAATTCTGCTATATTATGATAGCTTCAGGAAAGTAGATGCAATCAAGAAATTTTTTAATTTTAGTCTCATAGAAGCATTTTCTTACAGATATAAAAGTGCAAATTTTATTCTACAAGCAGCCTCGGTTATGCTAGAGGATCCTGACTATTTGAAAGCAATTGACCCTGAAAAGAAAAACTTGGAAGTTTTAAGCATGGGAGAGAAAGCTGTAAAAAATCCAGAGTTACCTTTTGTATATGGCAAGTATGAGGAAAGCGTTTGTGAGACAGAAAATATTCTGCACCGTGGGATAATATTAATCACATTAAATGGTCATCTTTTGCCTTACTTACTATTTCATAAAGATGATAAATTAGCTAAAAAGGGATATAGAGTTGTTCCGATACAAGGTTACAGAGCTATTAATGTTTTTAGAGCTAGAAAAGCTTTGTATTATAACTTAATCAATGAAGAAGGGTTTGTCGTTAGAATTTCTCGATTGGAATTCTTTAGAGTTTTTGTGAAGACAATAGCAATATCTTTCAAAATATTCTTTAACTTTTCCACTCTTAAGCAGCTCTACAGAAAGACCTTACCTGAACTTACTAATAAAGCTTTCTGGGAGAACTATTTGGAAATTAATAAATACTCTAAATTAGAACAGTAGTTTTAACAGGGCTCACCGTAGGGTAACCCCTATAGCGTCCCAACACCTAGCACTAAGTTAGCGCAAAAGTTCCGAACGAGGAGGAAGCGAAAGCTTCGTCTTAAGCGCTTTTAGAGCTGTTTTTGCTAATATTTGATGAGCTGCAGTTGTTGGATGAATGCCGTCCCAAAACAAAAACTTGTTTGGATTGTTACAGCTAGCAGCATTGTTTAAACAAGCGCTAGTCACATTCGTGAGACCAAATTTTGCTGGATCTGTAATGGCTTGTTGATACAAGGAGTAGACATCTAGTTCGATAATCTGAGTGTCAGAACCTAACTCCTGCTTGAGCACATCCAAGGACTTAGCCAAGCTGAGATTATGGGCGGCAGTCAAAGAACTGAGGGCACTAGAATAAGAACTATTGTTTGTGCTTGGAAGTTTTCCCAAATCCGGTAAGTTAGCAACCAAGATTTTTTTAGCGCCTGCTTTCGAGAGAAACTGAACCGCTCTCGATAAATTTTCGCTCGACAGCGTGGAATTCGTGGTCGCACCGTGAAGATAATCATTTGCACCTCCCCACAATACATAAAGCGCATTCGGATTAATGTCCCGGTGGGCTTTTGTAAAACTCTGAACTTGCGCTAACAGACCTGGTACTCCATTTATGCTGGCGCTTCCCGTGGTTGCACCACCATAGGCAAAGTTGGTGTTTTGCTTCGGGGTTAATCCCAGATTAGAGGCAAGGTATTCCACCCAAACCGAACCATTGGAATAACGCCCTTGAAAGTAGGGAGGGCTGGGGGGATAGGCTCCCCCCGTGGCTTGTAATACATTGCCAACATCCGAGAGACTGTCGCCAAAGACGTAAAGTTGATTGACTTGATGAGAAATTTGTACTGTATTAGAGCTTTGCATTGGAGCTACGAGTGCAACCATAATGGCAGATAAAAGAGCAAGTCCTGCTGCAAAAATTTGTTTTTTCACGCTAACTAAAAGACCTATAACTTAAAAGCCCTGCTCCCCTTCTAAGGAATAGGGCTTCTAGTTGAAATCCGACATCAGGGGGAAACCATACTTTTGCCCCAAATAGTTTCACTATGTTTGAAAAAATGTGAAACTCATCATTAATTTCCGGTTTCCTTTCAAAGAATTACGTTAAATTTTTTGCTTCGCTTGACACTTCTCTAACGTAACTTGACAGCATGGACTTTGCGGAGGTGCAAACCCTACTTTTGTGGGGGGTAGTTGCACTACTTTGTTACATTTCGCGAATGAGCGTTTACCACTAATCGCAACTAATGCCATAAAGGTATAGCTAGGAAGGCTCATCTTTGCCAGAGCAGGGTTTCACAACTGAGTTCTGGATAGACTCACAGTGGCACCATCGCGCGTCAATAGTTAATAGTCGATTGTTCTCACACTGGGACGGTAGGTGGTATCGGAAGATTGCCACTGTAGGCTACGACTATGCCAATGATGGACAGCAGCATTCTATTGCGTTCTTTCCCCTCTTTCGATTGATCGTTTGCCGAATCATGATGCTGGGCTTACCGTTTGAAGTAGTGGGTACACTTGTAAACAACCTAGCGTTCCTTGGTGCACTCTTACTTTTGTATCGTTGGGCAGAAGAGCGTTATGGCATTAGTGCTGCAAAGTGGGCAACTGCTGTGATGGCTTGGTGTCCGTTCTCTTTATTTGGAACTATGATCTACGGCTTTTGCTCGTTGGCACTGATTGTATCCTCTGGAGCCTCGGTTCCATCTGCCGCTTCGCTTATACTATCGTGTCGCTATCACTTGCGCTTGGCTTGCCGTTTTACTACCATCCCCATTGGGGATACCCCATGTTACCTTGGTTCGCTTTATTGGTCGCACACTACGCCCTTAACTTTGCCCGTTGGCATTGGATAGCTTAGGACTAGAGAATATCAAAGCAAAAGCCTCCTTCTTTAGAAAGAGGCTTTTTGCTTTTAAAAATAGTCCTGGCACCGAGCTATTGTCACAGGCAGCTAC
>NZ_CAWMYC010000175.1:26790-31931 GCF_963872035.1 Scytonema sp. HK-05 | reverse complement strand
TTGTTCAACCCCGCAAGGGGTTCGCGCTCGGTACTCGTTTTTAACGTTTGTCCATCTTTTCAATGATTAGAGGCGTACCGATCGCGACGATAACTGCCTTACCAGCGAAGTCGATGGTGCTTGCGTTCCAAGCGTTTTTTATAATTACTTAAAAAAATTCAATCGTATGACCTTGGAAATCAAGCTTATTTTCGTCTTCCTACAGTGATGGAAGAGGGCTACAACGTCTAGGCGGGTTATGTTGATCAACTACTTTTTACTACACCCTAGTGCTTAGGCTCCTTACATTCCCCTGGTGGATCTTCCCAGACTCCGCCTTTAGCTTCACACTCTTTTTTCTTGTCATTAGCGTTTGCGTCTGTTAGGCTAGTGTCCATCAGATCGTATGCGTCTTGCCATTCCCCTGGTGGATCTCTCCAAACTTTACCGGGCTGTTTCTTATTTTGTTGGTTCATTTTTGAAAACCTCCTTTACTGACAGAGATTGCGAGCTTTTGCTTCCACGTGCTGATTGTACTTTAAATAATCTTTTAACCATTGACATGATACTACTCCTAGCTGATCTATATCTACGTCTAGCTTCCATATAATGGCAGTTGCATCTTGACTGCTAGTGACAATTTTCTTGCTATCCGGGCTGAAATTCACGCTTAAGACAGTATTAGTATGACCTCTAAAAGTTTGGATTTCTTGTCCGTTTAGGTTCCACAATTTAGTAGTTTGGTCTTTACTAGCAGTGGCAATTGTCTTGCCATCTGGGCTAAAACTTACCCTAAAAACATCGCTGGAATGATTTTTGAGTGTTTGGAGTAGCTGACCGTTTATATTCCAGAGTTTGGCATTACCGTCAGCACTGCCGGTGGCAATTAATGTGCCGTCCGGGCTAAAACTGACGCTATATATAGAAGAGGAATGTCCTTTAAAAGTTTGGAGTAACTGACCGTCTACACTCCAGAGTTTGGTAGTAGCATCAGTACTAGCAGTGGCAATTGTTTTGCCGTCTGGACTAAAACTCACATCCCAAATATTCTGATTATGCGCTTTTATTGGGACAAAGGTTTTAGTGTTAAGGTTCCAAAGGTTAACAGTTCCATTTGTATTGGCAGTCGCAATTATTTTGCCGTCCGGGCTGAAACTGACGCTATTGACTTGATCTTCGTTTGCTTTAAGAGTTTGAAGTAACTGACCTTCAAGATTCCAAAGCTTGACAGTACCATCCCAACTTGCAGTGGCAATTGTCTTGCTGTCAGGACTAAACCTCGCCTTGTAGACGCGTTTGCTATGTCCTTTTAGGCTATGTAGCAGTTGACCGTCTATAGTCCATAGTATAGCAGAATTATCATCACTTGCAGTAACAATTGTCTTGCCATCCGGACTGAAATTTGCATCGAAAACCCAATTTTCATGCCCTTTCAAAAGGGTTTTGAGCTTGCCAATCTCAGTTCTCCAAAGTTTGGCAGTACCATCCCTACTTGCTGTAGCAATTGTCTTACCATCAGGGCTGAAACTTATGCTTCTAATCTCATTCTTATGCCCCTTGAAAGTTTGCAGTAGCTGACCGTTGAGGTTCCAAAGTTTGGCAGTACCATCAGCACCGGCTGTGGCAATTGTCTTACCATCCGGGCTGAAACTTATGCTTCTAATCTGATTCTTATTCTCCTCGAAAGTTTGCAACGGCTGACCGCCTATGCTCCAAAGTTTGGCAGTACCGTCAGCACTAGCTGTGGCAATTGTTTTTCCATCTGGGCTAAAACTTACACTCCAGATCCAAGCTTTATGCCCGCTAAAAGTTTTGAGTAGCTGAGCGTTAAGGTTCCAAAGTTTGGCAGTACCGTCAGTACTAGCTGTGGCAATTGTCTTTCCATCTGGGCTAAAATTGACGCTCAAGACGCTAGTTTTGTGACCTTTAAAAGTTTGAAGTAACTGAGCGTTGATGCTCCAAAGTTTGGCAGTACCGTCAGCACCAGCAGTGGCAATTGTCTTTCCATCGGGGCTAAAACTGACGCTATAAACCCAACCATTATGCGCTTTGAAAGATTGAAGTAGCTGACCATCAACACTCCAGAGTTTAGCAGTACCGTCAGCACTAGCTGTGGCAATCGTCTTACTATCGGGACTAAAACTGACGCTATAAACCCAATCATTATGCCCTTTCAAAGTTTGGCGCAGTTGACCATCAACACTCCAAAGTTTAGCAGTGCCATCTCTACTAGCAGTCGCTATTGTTTTACCATCACGGCTGAAGCTAATATTTAAAACATCATCCGTATGGCTTTCTAATCGGTTGTACTCTTGAATTTCGTAAACTATCTGCTGAAAAATTCTAAGAAACTCCTGGCTCAAATCATCAGCTTTTCCCAAGACTAATGTTTTAAATTGCTTCTCTGCTCTTACCGCTTCAACCATCGCTTCAAGTTGCTGGTTAGAGCTAAGAAGAACTTTAGATGTTTGAACTGTAGCCAAGATGCTTTGCTTTTGTGATTCTTGCCATAATAAGAAGAAGCATAAAATAGTAGCTGTACTCGCAAGTATACCTAAGGTAATACCAGCCCTAATTCCTCTTTTTTGGCGATCGCGCTTCGCAATACTAGCTTGGATGAAGTTGCGCTCTGTGAGTGTAAGTTCATCGGAACGCTTGTGCAACCAATCTTCTGCGACAGTTAGCGGCACACCTCGTAACAGTGCTCCCCCGTCATAGTTGTTTGTTTTCCACTCATGTATTGCTACCTTTAACCGCTCCTGCCAAATACGAAATTGACGGTTAGCATTCATCCATTCTCGCAGAGTTAACCATTCTCGAATCAGCGCTTCATGAACAACTTCTACCGTATCTTCTCCAGATTTGTTGTCGCGTCCTGTTACAACTAAACGGGCAGTATATCCTGCTAAATAACTCACTAATTCCCAATTTTCCTCTCCTACCTCTGCACGGGTTGCTAGCCGCCGAGTATCCTCTGTACCCTCTCCTGGACGGATTAATTGCAGAAAAATGCGCTGTGCTTGTTTCTGTTGTGTCTGATTCAGTTGTTGATAAATCTGCTCCGCATGATTGGCTATAGCTTTTTTTACACCACCAATCTCGTCATATGCTTGGTGAGTGAGGACACGGTTTTGCTGTAATGACCACATTCGAGTCAGCGCAAATTCCAATAAAGGTAAGTTACCTGGTTCAAACCCCACATCATCTAAAATTCGTTGAGTCAGTTGTGCTTCTAGTTGCACTTCTAGCTTTTGTGCTGGTTGCTCAATTGTTCTCTGTAGTTCCTCCCGACTCATAGAACTGAGCAGTTTTGGTGTAAACTGGTCTAAGGCATCCCTCCAAGGACGGTAGGAAAGGACATAGCCGTAGAAGTCAGCTCGTAAGGTTAAGACGAGTGTAAAGCACTTTTGATGGATTGCTGTTAGTAAAGTATCAGCAAAAGACTGGATTTCCTCCTTATTCTTGCAAAGGGTATAGAGTTCCTCAAACTGGTCTGCAACGAGCAGAAAACGTTTTCTTGGGTTAAGTTCTGTAATGCGAGACACAATCTGCTGCAAAGACACCTTGCCTTCTTGGATCTTTTGTGCTAACTCAGCAGCTTCTATCAGTTGTTTGGTTTCACTAAGTTTTGGTTCTAATTGATTTACTAATGCACAAGCAAGTTGATAAAATGGTTGGTTACCAGGACGGAACGATTCAATCAGCCATCTTCCTTCTTCTTGCAAGTGAGGAACGAGTCCCGCAAACACCACAGAAGATTTGCCACTTCCACTAGGACCAATCACAGCGATGAGTGGCTGAGACTGAGTTGCTTGAACTAAATTATCTACAAATGTCTCCCGTCCAAAGAAGAATGCTGCATCTTCTTCACCAAAGGCAGCTAATCCCTGATAAGGATTTGGAGGAATAATATTTGTATCAGGCAGACTGGAAACAGTATCAATATCAATATCAATGAGCTCTTTTTTTAAAAGAACCGGAGTTTGATGCTCCAAATAACGCATTATCTGAGAGCAACCTAGTTCATAAGCAAACTCCACCCCCTCGCCAGCACTAATTGCATCGTAAAACGCTACAGCAAACGCAACGGCTGCTTTATCTCCAACTGTCTGATTCATACCAATGACATAATGAATGCATTGGCTAATTGCCTTTGCCTGCACCTCTGAATAACAAGCGTTTAAAACGACACAGTCTATACCCTTTGTGGCGAATAGCTTGAACATAGCGGCTAGTTCTTCTGCCTGCACACACGCTGAGAGTCCTGTTTCATCTTCCAGAACAATACCTTCTTGTCCAGCACCATGTCCGCAGAAGTGAATAATCTGGGGCTGATAATCCAAGATTGCTCGGTAAAAATCTCGCGATCGCACTGCCCATTTTTGCTCTAACTTAAACTGCTCTCGTTTATTTGCGCGTCGCAATCCTTCATCAATTTCCCGTACCTCTTCATCCAGTCGTAACCGAGAGGTGTTTGTAGGATTCGCTGCCAGAATTAAAATTGTTTTGACACGCGTGCTGTTACTCATAAAAGAGCTCATGGGAGGAGGTATTGAGACTTAAGTTGTGCGTTGACACCGCAGACAGAATATGGAGTTATCAAACATCTATAGCAGTTTTTAATTGAGTGCAATACAGGTTGTTTGTAGGGGCACGGCAATGCCCATTAGTGTCAACAATCACGTTTCAACCTTTATTCCACGTTGATTTACCCCACCCCCAACCCCTCCCCTTACTAAGGGGAGGGGAGGTTTTGGCGTCAGACAAAACCGGGGTGGGGTGGAGCGAGAATTGTGGGTAAGATGAGAGCATGATCTAACCTAATTACAACGTTCTTGCCTAAGACACGTATGGGCAATGCCGTGCCCCTACCGTGTGCGTGTATTCTACTTCTCATTAGTATTGCCAATACCATCGCAAAGGTGGCGATCGCTCTCCCTAACGTTGGGATTTGTCTGCAAATAAGCGCGTACACGATCACAACTACGTCTCATTAGAGCATTTAGGTCATCTAAGTACACATCCCACAGTTTGATGGTGTTGTCATGACTACCAGAAGCCATCGTCTTGCCATCACGGCTGAAGGCGACGCTACTGACAGAACTGCTATGCCCGTTGAGGGTTTTGAGTTCTTTGCTTGTTGCCACATCCCACAGTTTGAT
>NZ_CAWMYC010000175.1:0-26779 GCF_963872035.1 Scytonema sp. HK-05 | reverse complement strand
ACTAGCAGAAGCCAGAGTCTTGCCATCACGGCTGAAAGCGACGCTATTGACAGACCCGCTATGCCCGTTGAGGGTTTTGAGTTCTTTGCTTGTTGCCACATCCCACAGTTTGATGGTGTTGTCAGAACTACCAGAAGCCAGAGTCTTGCCATCTGGACTGAAGGCGACGCTATTGACAGACCCGCTATGCCGGTTGAGGGTTTTGAGTTCTTTGCTTGTTGCCACATCCCACAGTTTGATTGTGTTGTCATAACTACCAGAAGCCAGAGTCTTGCCATCTGGGCTGAATGCGACGCTACTGACAGAACTGCTATGCCGGTTGAGGGTTTTGAGTTCTTTGCTTGTTGCCACATCCCACAGTTTGATGGTGTTGTCATCACTACCAGAAGCCAGAGTCTTGCCATCACGGCTCAAGGCGACGCTCAACACCTCTTTGCTATGCCCTTCCAAGCGGTTATGTTCTTGCACGTTGTAAATCGCCTGTTGTAGTACTGTGCTCACGCTCTGACTCGCACTAGGATCTTGTTCTAAGTAGGCAGCTTTAAGTTGTTTGCCTGCCTGTATAGCAGCAACCATAGCCTCAAGCTGTCTATTGGAAAGCAAGGAAGCTTCAAAGGTTTGAGCTAGGGCATTTACACTCTGTCGTCCTGCCTCTCGCCACTGATATAAGGCGAAGCCAGCTAACACAGCCAGCACCCCAGCGGAGATGGTTGCTACTCTGTTCCGAGATTGAGCCGCTTTTCGAGCTTTTTTCTCCTGCTCTAACTCACGCTGTCTGCGTTCTTCTTCTTGCTGACGGAGGCGATCGCGCAACTCCACGCAAGCTTTTACATACTCAGCCTCAAGTTTGTTCAAAAACATCGGCTGCTGCAACAGAGATTCTGAAACTACTAATTGTGCGCCCTTTAGCTCCAGATAGTCCTCATCTCGTTGATGCTGATTCCACTCTAGCGATTCGGAGCGGATTTTCTCGCGCAGTAACAGGTTAGTGCGGTTTTCATCCAACCAATCCTGTAACCTTGGCCAGTAGCGAATCAGAGCTTCATGGGCGACTTCCACTTCTTCTTTGCCCGTCGTTTCGTTGCGGCTGGTGACTACAAGTCGCGCCCCTGAACCTGCCAACTGCTGCACCAGTTTCTTTGTGACTGCCAACTCACCACCTATTGCCACAAGTTCTTCTAATCCCACTCGCCGTCGTGTGTCTCGTCGCTTTTCTCCTTGTACGGCAGTTTCATCTAAGCGGGTGAGGCGAATGAATATATTCCGAACTTGGTCTTTCTCGTCTTCTGATAAATTATTGTAAACATCATCAGCAGTTTTGGCGATCGCTTGCTGAACACCACCAATTTTTTCGTATTCCTCACAACACAACCACCGTCCGTGTCGCCGCTTCCACAGTTCCAGTAAGGCGTGTTGTAGAAGTGGCATTGCCCCTGGCTCTCCTTGGACATTGTCTAAAATCAAGTTGCTTAAGCCAGCTTCAAAACGCAGCCCCACTTTGGCTGCTTGCATTTCCATCGCTTCACGCAGTTCGCTGGAATCCATTGGTGCAATCAACTCTTGCCTGACCTGCATAAGTTCTTTAAGCTGAGTGTAGGTGGCACACTCTCCCCAAAAATCTGCCCGCATGGTCAGTATCACTTTCTGTTGCTGAGCAATGGCTAACAATTGGTCGATGAAAGCAACGCGCTTGGTTTCATCAGTGCAAAGAGTAAATAGTTCTTCAAACTGGTCTACTACCAGTATAGAAGGTTTATTTGGTAATATATGTGACAAACTTACTTTTAGCTGTACCAGTGGCTCGCTACTAGGAGTTAAGTAAGCCATCTGTAGATTTGGCTGTTTTTGCTGTAATTGCGGAATTAACCCCGCTAAAACGACTGATGACTTTCCAGTTCCGGAAGCTCCTAAAATAGCTAAGAAGTTATGCTTAGCTAGTTTTTCTTGGAGTTGTTCAATCAACCGCTTGCGTCCAAAGAAAAACTCGCGCTGTTCAACGCCGAAAGCATACAATCCTTGAAAGGGGCAACGAGAATCATACTTTGGTGGTTTTTGACCTAATGCCAAAGCATTAAAGCTGAGGTCGAGTGCTTGATCACAGAGGTTGTTAACCTCAACTAACGCTTGCTCTTTCTCCAGACGGGCTTGTTTGCTTAAGGCAGTCACATCTGCATCCAAAGTCTGTTTTAGTTTTTGTGCTTGCTCTTCAAAGGTCTTTTGTAGCACTGGTGCCCGTTCTGGAAGCAAATTTTGCACACACTCTAAACCAAATTCGATTGCAGAGTTTTTGAGGTCTTGGTCTAATTGGTCACTAAACAGAGGACGACCACCCAAGCGGCTAAACAATGCAGGAACAGTGATGTCGTAGCGTTCTGCTAATGTCGCCGTCGCCTCACATAGAGCCAAATCTACCTCTCCGGACTGTTGCAATTGCTTGTAAAAGTTCTCTGCTAAAACTTGGGCTGTTCTGATTGTCACCTTCTCGGTCATCGCCACCACAGCTGGCATACCTAAGTTCCGTACCAATCGTTGCCCTAATCCTCCTAATGCCTGTTCTGCTGCTGAACTAGCACTCTCACACGTGGAGAGGAAAGCAAAATGAGGTAGCCCTCGCGCTCCTCGTAGCGATCGCAACCGTTCGAGCAAACGAGTACCAGTAACGACTTCGACAGAGTTATCGGCTTTTGCCCAATACAAAACGGTTTCAGATTGTTCAATCAGTTTGCCGTGACAGACAAAGTGTAGTAATGTATACTGCTTTGTCTGGTCAGTGAGCTGCTTACACAACTCATCTAGGTTCGGGGGTCCGATCGCTTTGTCAACAAAAGCAAGAACGTCACACGGAATTTTCCCCAATGCTTGCCGCACACTATTTACAGTTGCCTCAACATCGAATGAGTCTAAACTGTACTTTCCTAACCCTGATGGACTGGCTACCAGTACCAGTGCTCGCAAGTCAAGCCGTCCAATGGGTGGAAAGCGGCGATCAGTAATAGCGGGAATGTAGAGAGAAAAAGGTGTTCGCTGCTCTAGTGCTAAAAAATACCAATTATCATCTATGTTGGCGCACAACCTTTCCCAACGCAATGTTCTGATATCTATATCTTCTGCTTCGATAAACAGTAGTACCCGTAGTGGTTCAGTAGAGTCGCGCAAAGCACCAACAAAGGCATCGCGTACCTCATCGCAAAACAGTGCTTTGCCCAATCGCGTGCCATACTCCTTCGGCTGTCCTAGTAGGCTAATAAGGTCTTGAAAATCTTGCTGATTGAATTCAAAAATGCCTTCAGAACGGATGGGTAGCAGTACATCACGTCGGTTATGTTCGACGACAATTGGCCAGCGATCGCCACTCTTACGTTGGATGGTAATTTCAAAGGTGTTCATAACTCACTTTCTTTTGCTTAGGGAATTAAGTAAATTTCTGAACTTGGATAAGAGTAAGCACAACAGCTAGTGCTTCTGTTCACTTTGCTTGTTGTTGATAATCATCGCAGAGGTGGCGATCGCTCTCACTAACGTTGGGATTTGTCTGCAAATAAGCGCGTATCGAATCACAACTACGCATCATTAGAGCATTTAGATCATCTAAGTACACATTCCACAGTTTGATGGTGTTATCATAACTACGAGAAGCAAGAGTCTTGCCATCTGGACTGAATGCTATACTCCAGTACGCATTGTGCCCTTTGAGGGTAGTGATTTCTTTGCCTGTGAGTACATTCCACAGTTTAATACTGTCGTCAAAACTACCAGAAGCTAAGGTTTTGCCATCTGGGCTGAAAGTGAAGCTCGTAACCTTACTGCTATGCCCGTTGAGGGTTTTGAGTTCTTTACCATTTACCAAATCCCAAAGTTTGATGGTGTCGTCCGAACTACGAAAAGCCAAGGTTTTGCCATCTGGGCTGAAAGGGATGCTATCCAAATTACCGTCATCACCGTTGAGGGTTTTGAGTTCTTTACCATTTACCAAATCCCAAAGTTTGATGGTGTTATCCGAACTACCAAAAGCCAAGGTTTTGCTATCTCGGCTGAAGGCGATGCTTGTGATCCTACTGCTATGCCCGTTGAGGGTTTTGAGTTCTTTACCATTTACCAAATCCCAAAGTTTGATGGTGTTGTCCGAACTACCAAAAGCCAAGGTTTTGCTATCTGGACTGAAGGCGATGCTATTAAGATCACCTCTATAAACGTTGAGGATTTTGGGTTGTTTAATACCTGCCACATCCCATAGTCGGATGGTATTGTCATCACTACCAGAAGCAAGAGTCTTGGCATCTGGGCTGAAGGCGACGCTTGTGACCCTAGTGCTATGCCCGTTGAGAGTTTTGAGTTCTTTACCACCTACCACATCCCACAGTTTGATGGTTCCATCATCACTACCAGAAGCAAGAGTCTTGTCATCTGGACTAAAGTCGAAGCTCGTAACCTTACTGCTATGCCCGTTAAGGGTTTTGAGTTGTCTGCCACCCGCCACATCCCACATGATGATGGTGCCAAGACTAGCAGAAGCAAGAATCTTGCCATCTGGGCTAAACTTGGAGTCCATGAGCTTACTGCTATGCTCGTTGACGGTTTCGAGTTGTTTTCCACCTGCCACATCCCACAGTTTGATGATAGGGTCATCAAAACTAACAGAAGCAAGAATCTTGCCATCTGGACCGAAGGCGACGCTGGAGACGGGTCGGTCATGCCCATTGAGGGTTTTGAGTTCTTTACCAGTTGCCACATCCCACAGTTTGATGGTCTTATTATTATCAGAAGCAAGAGTCTTGCCATCTGGGCTAAAAGCGACGCTAAAGACCGCACTTGTATGCCCGTTGAGGGTTTTGAATTGTTTGCCAAGAGCCACATTCCACAGTTTGATGGTTCTGTCAGCACTACCAGAAGCAAGAGTCTTACCATCTGGGCTGAAGACGACGCTCAAGATATGATTGGTATGCCCATTGAGGGTTTTGAATTGTTTGCCAAGAGCGACATCCCACAGTTTGATAGTGTTATCAGAACTACCAGAAGCAATTGTCTTGCCATCTGGGCTGAAGACGACGCTCAAGATATGATTGGTATGCCCATTGAGGGTTTTGAATTGTTTGCCAAGAGCGACATCCCACAGTTTGATAGTGTTATCAGAACTACCAGAAGCAATTGTCTTGCCATCTGGGCTGAAAGCGACGCTAGTGACCGCACCGCTATGCCCGTTAAGGGTTTTGAGTTTTTTGCCTGTAACCACATCCCACAGTTTGATGGTGTTGTCATAACTACCGGAAGCCAAGGTCTTGCCATCACGGCTGAATTCTACGCTGTTGACCTGACCGCTATGCCCGTTGAGGGTGATAATTTGTTTGCCTGTAACCACATCCCATAGTTTAATGGTGTTGTCATAACTACCAGAAGCAATTGTCTTGCCATCTCGGCTAAATGCTATGCTCATGACCTGACTGCTATGCCCTTCCAAGCGGTTACGTTCTTGCACGTTGTATATCGCTTGTTGTAGTACAGTACTCACGGTCTGACTTGCACTAGGATCTTGTTCTAAGTAAGCTGCCTTAAGTTGTTTGCCTGCTTGTATAGCAGCAACCATAGCCTCAAGCTGCTTATTAGCAAGTAAGGAAGCTTCAGACGTTTGAGCCAGGGCATTTACACTCTGTCGTCCTGCCACTCGCCACTGATATAAGGCGAAGCCGGCTAACACAGCCAGCACCCCAGCGGATATGGTTGCTACTCTGTTCCTCGATTGAGCCGCTTTTCGCGCTTTTTTCTCCTGCTCTAACTCTCGCTGTCTGCGTTCTTCTTCTTGCTGACGCAGGCGATCGCGCAACTCCACGCAAGCTTTCACATACTCAGCCTCAAGTTTGTTCAAAAACATCGGCTGCTGCAACAAACTTTCTGCAACTACTAATTGTGCGCCCTTGATCTCCAGAGAGTCCTCATGTCGCTCATGCTGATTCCACTCGAAGGATTCTTGGCGGATTTTCTCGCGCAGTAGCAGGTTAGTGCGGTTTTCATCCAACCACTCCTGTAACATAGGCCAGTAGCGAATCAGAGCTTCATGGGCAACTTCCACCTCTTCTTTGCCCGTCGTTTCGTTCCGGCTAGTCACCACCAGTCGCGCTCCTTCACCTGCCAACTGCTGCACCAGTTTCTTTGTGACAGCCAACTCACCATCTATTGGTACCAAATCCTCTAGCGTCACTCGCCGTCGCGTGTCCCGTCGCTTTTCCCCTTGGACTGTGCTCTCATCCAAGCGAGTTAAGCGCAAGAAAATATCCCGGACTTGGTTTTTTTGCTGACTATTTGGCAAGCTATTGTAGAAATCGTTAGCAGTTTTGGCTATTGCCTGTTGAACTCTACCGATCGCTCCATATTCGTCATTGCATAACCAACGCCCATGCCGTCGCTTCCACAATTCCTGCAAAGCATATTGTAGCAGTGGCATTGCCCCTGGCTCTTCTTGGACATCATTGAGAATCGAGTTACTTAAACCAGTTTCAAAGCGCAGCCCTGCCCCGTCTGCTTGCATCTTCATGACTGTTACCAGTTCAGCAGGTGTCATCGGTCCAACTAATTTTTGTCGGGTTTCAATGCGGTTACTCAGTTCAGGATAGAAAGTACACTCTCCCAAAAAATCAGCCCGCATGGTTATTATGACTTTCTGTTGCTGGGCAATAGTTAATAATTTTTTAATAAATTCTTGCCGATTAACTCCATCATCACAGAGAGTGAACAGTTCCTCAAATTGGTCTACGACTAATAATGAATGCTGGTGTGGTACTTTCGAGAGTCTTTCTAATCGTTTTTCGAGTTGTTTACTCGGTTCCCTACCTGGGGTGAGGTATACCCACTGTAAGCTTGGCTGTTGCTCTTTAAGCTTGGGAATCAGCCCTGCAAGCACCACGGATGACTTGCCACTACCCGAAGGACCGATAACGGCTAGGAAGTTATCTTTGTGCAGTTTGTTTTGTAACTCTTGGATCAGTTCATCACGCCCAAAAAAGAACTTGTGGTATTTTTTATCACCAAAGGAAGATAGACCAGGGAAGGGGCACTCAGCTTTATATTCTGGGGGTTTCTTATCTGAGGCTGCAAGCTCATCAAAGCTGAAATCCAATATCTGGTCACAGATGTTGTTGAGTTCAATTAAAGCCCGCTTTCGCTCGTCACGTGCTGTAGGTGATGATTCTGCTCTCAGTGTATTTTCCAGCGTCTTTGCTTGCGTTTGAAACCTTTGATTTAGCCTAGATGCATTCGGGGCACGCTCTTTGAGCAAATCTTGGAGTTTCCCGATGCCATACTCGATTTCTGCGTCGGTTAGCTCGCGATTTTCCAGGCGATCGCTAAACAAAGGACGCCCACCCAAGCGGCTAAAAAGGGCTGGAACAGTGATATCGTCGCGGTTTCCTAGTCCGGCTGTTGCCTCCTGTAGTGCTACGTCTACCACTCCGGAGTTTCCTAGTCGTTGGTAAAAGCTCTCTCCCAAAGCCAAAGCTGTCTTTACGCTCACCTTACGGGTCATTGCCACGACAGCTGGCATCCCTAAATCTCGTACCAATCGCTGAGCCAATCCGCCTAATGCTCCTTCTGCTCTTGGATCGGCAGTCTCGCAACTGCAGAGGAAAGCAAAATGGGGTAAGCCTTTCTGACCGCCTACGTAGCGTAGCTCATCTAGCAATTGCTTCCCAGTCACTCGCTGGACTTGGTTATCTGCTGTTGCCCAGAAAAGAGCGGTCTCTCGTTGTGCGTCATTACTTAGCATACCATGACACACAAAATGGAGCAAGGTATATGGTTTCTGGGCGTTGGTTAGTTGTTTAGACAGTTCTTCTAGCGTTGGTGGACCGAGAGCACCTTTAACATTATTTGCTAAAATATCGTAAGGTATTTTACCAAGAGCTTGCCCAACTCCAGATATAGCAGCCTGAACATCAAAGGGGCTTAACTGATAAGCACCTAAATTATCAGGGCTAGCCACCAGTACCAGTGCCCGCAAATCGCGCCGCCCAATTGGGGGAAATCGGCGGTCAATAATCGTTGGTATATACAGGGAAAATGGCACACGCCGATCACGGGCTAATAGATGCCAAGCCCCGTCTGCATCGATAGGAGCGCACAGCCTTTCCCAATGCAACGTTCTAACTTCGTCTTTTTCAGCAGCTTCAACAGAGAGTAAAATTCGTAGAAAGCAGTCCTCACTACTCTTGGATAAAGCACGCACAAAGATGTCGCGCACATTCTCCTGAAAGAGGGCTTTGCCGAGTAGAGTTCCGTATTCCTTTTCGTCCTCTAGTGCTGCTGTCAACTGGTAGAAGTCATCCTGACTAAGCTGGAGCATCCCTTTTGAATGGATGGTGAGTCCATCTGGTTGCTTACATCTGACAACGATGGGCCAGCTATTATCGCCTGACTTACCTTGAATGGTAATCTCAAACTCAAAGGTGTTCATGCGTCATCTTCCCTGGTTATGTCTCGCTGTGTCTAATTTGTTGAGACACAGCGAAAAATGCGGTGATACAGTTAATCAGCATTTAAATTGCATAAACTGGGCGGGCAAGATGCCATGCGTGTCAACTTAAGCCAAAATCCTTCTAAAATCTCGTTTCCAGGTCTAAGCAGGAAATGCAGTGGGCGCGGCTCTGCCGCTTTTAAGGGAGGCAGAGCCTCAAGTTATGCATTCCCAGCCTGAGGCTGGAAACGAGGCAATCTCTAAAAGCTTGTTCTATAGTGGTTTTCACGTGATTGTTGACACTAATGGCTTTCCGGCCCACCCCACAAGATATTCAGAACATTTTCTCATGCAAGTTAAATGTGCTTTAGCTTACAGTTAAGCTTGTTTTTTCAATGTCTCAAGCAAACTAGTTACGGCTGACACTGTTGCCTGAAGTTGTTCGAGTTGAAGAGCTGGGGCTTGCTGGGCTTTCTCTAGAAACTGTTCTAAAGATTTGATTAAGTCCATTTGAGCTTGCTCGATCCCAGATGTTTCAGCTTGTGTCGCAGGTGCAGACTGCAAAATCACTTGTTCAATGATTGGGCGCTCAGTGTTTGCATCACCAACAACAAGCCGGACTGCCGGGTCACCGATAATCATATAGCTGCGGGCGTCATTGTTTGCCGTCCACATATCAGATGTAATAAAATCATCAGAAGCATCAGGTTTCAGCTTGTACTTAATATCTTCTAGGTGAGCGCTGAGATCTGAGGAAAGTTCAGCATAGCGTTGGTTGAAAAACTCTAGGGCTGATCCAACTGGATGTCCTTCCATCAAGCGCTTCAAGCCACTCTGAAAAACTTGCAATTGCGCCCCGGTAGACTGCCCAGCATGCTTCCACACAAAAGAACACCCCCAGGCTCGTTCTACGTGACCGATGACAGCCAAGGCACCTCCCTTAGGGTGGCTGAGTAAGCGCTGTGGCAAACGGGCAATAAAGGCGTGAGGAGCAATTGCTGAGCGATCGCTAAAAGCTTGTTGATGAGCAAAGTCATTCATTTTGGGCGTACCAGCACCGTAGCAGGCAAAGTGGAACGCTATTAGCCCAAACAACCGCGCGTCGTCACTCACATCGTCGCCTGAAAAGTAAAAGTCTTCTGGAATCGGTTTTCCTTTCCACTGATGCCAACCAGGCCAATCTTGACAAACCAGTCCCCCTTGGTGCAACAACTGTCGTGGATCGCCATTCGGAAAGCCTATACCGTGACTAGCGGTGAAAAGCAGACTGGGGGTTTCGCTACCTCCTAAAAGTTGTCCCAATCGCGCCTTTGTAGTTTCTTCTTTAAGTAGGGTTTGCACATTCCAATTTGGTTGGTCTTTAACCATCCATTCAGCTAGCGGTTTAATTAAATTGCTAGCACTGAGTTGAGTTGCTGCGTCACCATTGTTCTGCACACCAAAGAAGCTAGCACGACGGGCAAGTGAAAGCTTTCCTGTTTCTGCTTCTACGACACTGTGAGCATACTGAGCATACTCTTCTGGTTTGTCGAAATAAATACGACCTACCGCATACTGGACATCAAGTTGGTATTGAAAGCTATAAGGAATAGTCTCGGGATCGCCGACGATCAGCAAGTAGTAGGGCATTTTGTCTGGATCGGCAGGTCCAGGACCAACTTTATGACGAGCAAGAAACTGGTTTTTTGACTCGCCCGGACGATAAACGTATTCCTGATAGTATTGTTCCTTTTTCTGTGTTGCTTGCTTTCGACGATGTTCTAATAGTGGGCTAAGGGCTGCCGTGATTGCAGGGTCAACCCCAAAAGCGAAAATGACTCCCCAACCAGTTTCTGCGAGGTTTTTCGGGTCTACTCCCTCTATTGGAGCAAACTCAGGTTCTACACCTTTGACATGTAGATTTTTTTTCTGGAGTTCGAGGAGGTGTGCTGGTTCAAACTTTTCGCCCTGAGCAATTTTAGAAACCTCCTGAGGTGTCAGCGGCGGCAGCAAGTACTCGCCAGTTGCCCCATCAAGCCCATTAAAAAATAGAAGTTCTTCGTTCATACTTGAGTTATCCTCATCTCAAATTAGTCTGATTAACTACTAAGTGCTGCTTGCCAAACAGCATGAGCAACTTCTGGTTTAGCAATATCGCTGTGAGCACCACCCCAACCTCCGTCAGGATTATCGCAAATGTACTTAGTGCTCTCTAAGTTATAAATTTTGCCTGCTTCAAACTTGTAGGAAGCATCCAGTGGAAGCATTTGCATATCTACAATTTCCAGACCAGGTCCACGGGCACCAAACGTTCCTAGTCCGCCAAATTTGGGAAATTCATTGAGGCCATAGGCTATTTGTTGGCTGACTCTAGCACCGTGAGGATACATTTTGCCAACAGCAGTATCTAACTCAGATTGTGTAGTGACGAGCGGACCAGAGACTTTGCGGTCAGCGACAATTGAATGAAAATAGCCAGCACGACCTGGTGCTACCGGGATATCGGAGCAGTAAGACCAGAATGATAAAGCGCCTTGTACCAATACTACGGAATTAACTGGGCGGGCTAAGGTACTGTGACCATCACCAGCCAAGATCGCAGAAACAACTATACATCCAAAGCTGTGACCCATCAAGTGGAATCGCACACTATCAGCCGTTGCTTGTTGAAGTTTTGTCAGCAACTGAAAGCCGCCGCTTTCACCAAACTTACAAGCTCGGTCTTTCATTTTCCAAAAAGATAGCGCTTGCAGGGGCATCAACAGCGCACCCCAGTCAGAGTCACCGTAATTAATAGGTTCTAATTCGGCTACTTGAAAGATGCTTTCCGGATCGAATGCTTCACGATCTGCCCCCGGTGCTGCACCTTCACCTTCGCTGCCTAAGCCAGCCTCCTGGTTCAACACCTCGTAGGCTTCACGGACTTCTGGCGGTAAGGTAGCAGGAGCAATGTCATCCATTGCAGCAGAGAAAATTATTCTTAGAGCCTGTCGAGCTGCTTCTGTATTAGCAATGCGCTGAGCGTACTGCTCAACCAACTGCTCTATTGGATCAGTCTCTGTCGGAGCAAAAGATACAGAGCCACTTCCTAATTCTTCATCACCCCAAGGTAAGCTAGGCCAGTGTAAACCAATCAGCAGTGGGCGAAATCCTGACCGCGCTTGTTTGATTTGTTCAATATCAGCCACGTTTTTAGACATCGCGCCAACCCAATTGTTGTACTGAAAACGCGCAGCAGGTATGTCACCCAACCATCCATGACTAAAGATGAAAACATCCGTAATTGTCCCAGTGGATAAGATATCCAATATCTTTTGGCTCATTTTGCCTTCTGGCTCATCGCGTTCGTTACCAGTAGCATCAAATGCAACTAAGTAGTACTGCAATGAAGTTCCAGGTACTGTTTCAATCGGCATATAGATTGTCCTAATGGGAATATGACGAAATACTTGTTACAATCGAACACTAAGTGCAAAACATGTAGGCACACTGTTTGCACACTTCCTCTTAAAAATCCTTGCTAAAAAAGAGGTTTGTAAATTGCGGCTATTGAAGAAGAACACATAGGTCAGAACGCAGAACTCAGAATCAATTGGATGGGGATTCAGACTCCAACCAATTGTAGACACCGTGTTAACTGTCGTTATTTAAACCCCAAGACGAGTCACCCAGTCGTACAGAAGTTCATTCTGACTTCTGACTCCTGAGTTCTGAGTTCTTTTTGTTAATGTATTAAATTTATTACGCATATTTAGATTCCACACCTGAGTCTAACTAGTACAAGTCAAGCTAGAGAAAAAATAACTCTGCCTGTATTCTTGTCTAAATGTCAGCAAAATCAACTTATGCAGTTGTCTTACAAAACTTTACAATTTGCCGGATAAAATGTTCAATAAATATACAGTTAGTAGATATAATTTTGTTTCTTTTTTGGCGATTCATTTAAGTTTTGTAGTCAAGGACACTTGAAGTGTCAATTCAATTTTTTCTCTGTTAACTGACAAATGCTAAGCGTATTCAGTAATTTCACGAATGTGTGATTAGTGGGTGCTAGCAGAGGGAGGTTTGTACTTATAATGAATTGGCTGGCATGATTAGCGATGCCCCTTGGGCACTGCGCGGAGAGCGATCGCATCTCTCAACTCCCTTGCTAAGTTCTCACTGGCACCAAATCTGTACTAATTGTCAAGAGGGCGAAGTCTGGCGATCGCCACTCCTTTTGAACATGAATGGTGGCTCATGATATATAGCAATCCTAAATGAGTTGTGAAAAACAAGATCCCCGACTTCTTAGAGAAGTCGGGGATCTGAAGGGTAGCCAAATTTCATAAATGAAATAGGATTGCTATATTTGTGAAATGATTAGTCATGATTCGTGAGTGAATGTGTCGTTTAGAACAAATAGAGTAATAGACAGCAATCCCCAGACAACTCACTATAGAATAGATGCACTCAGTGAGCTGCCCTTGGAGCCTTTGGAATAAAAAAGAATATCAAACATACTGGACTTTAGACTAAAGCATGAGAAAATAAGCCAACAGTACTGGGTTAACAAAGTTTGAATTAGACAAATCAAAACATCACAATTTAAACCGACTTAGCTGCTGGGTTCCGGAATTTATAAGTGCCTTTTTTTGACTATGGGATAAGAAATTCTGCGGTGCTGAGGTTGTCCGGTTTTCCAGCCTGGAGATTTTCCCCGAGGTTTTGGCGGATTAGCTGGTGTACTAATTGCCGCTAAAATTCCTCCCATTGCTTGAGCTACCCGTCCTGGAGTGAGTTTGTCAATCGACTTTTGCTAAAACTTATCACAGTAAGCTTTACGATACAAATTTGCACAAAACGACATTAATTTGCGAAATGCGACATTGAATTTGCGAATTTACAGTCGCTCTACAAAAAAAATCGGGATGACTGGATTCGAACCAGCGGCCCCTTCGTCCCGAACGAAGTGCGCTACCAAGCTGCGCCACATCCCGGCACAATTATTCCAATATATCAAACAATATCACAAAGAGTGATAAATCGGAAAGTAGTTTGCATATTTATCCACCAATTGATGAAGCTTGCTACCATTTACTATGTACAAATAAAGTGGTAGAAGCGGATTGTGACTGTTAAACCAGACTGGTTGCGGGTAAAAGCGCCTCAATGGGAGCGCGTTGGTAACGTTAAAGAAATTTTGCGGGATTTAGCCCTCAATACGGTTTGTGAGGAAGCGTCCTGTCCAAATATTGGTGAGTGCTTCAACGCTGGTACAGCCACATTCTTAATTATGGGACCAGCTTGCACGCGTGCCTGTCCCTACTGTGATATTGATTTTGAGAAAAAACCCAAACCTCTAGACCCCACGGAACCAGCACGACTGGCAGAAGCGGTACGCCGCATGAAATTAAATCATGTGGTTATTACCTCTGTGAACCGAGATGACTTGCCAGATGGTGGGGCTTCGCAGTTTGTCAAATGTATTGAAGCTATTCGCACCGTCTCACCCCAAACCACTATTGAGGTTCTCATTCCTGACTTGTGCGGTAACTGGCAAGCGCTAGAGTTGATTCTCCAAGCACAACCAGAAGTTCTCAACCACAATACAGAAACGGTTCCGCGTTTATATCGGCGGGTGCGTCCGCAGGGGAACTATGAGCGATCGCTCGAATTATTGCAGCGCTCTCGCCAAATTGCTCCTTGGGTATACACCAAATCCGGTATTATGGTGGGACTCGGCGAAACTGATGAGGAAGTCCGCCAAGTTATGCGAGATTTGCGAGTTGTGGATTGCGATATTTTGACCATTGGGCAATACCTCCAACCCAGTCAAAAACATTTGAAAATCGATGATTTTATCACCCCAGAGCAATTTGCTGCTTGGAGAGTCTTCGGTGAAGAACTAGGATTTTTACAAGTTGTCTCCTCTCCATTGACAAGAAGTTCATATCATGCAGAGCAAGTGAGACAATTAATGGAGCGTTACCCCCGGAGTGAGGGAGATGAGGGAGCAGGGGAAGGACTAACGACTAATGACTAATGACCAATGACTAATGACTAATGACTAATGACTAATTCAAAATTGGTCACAATTCTGGGTGCGGGTGCTTGGGGAAGCGCTCTTGCTAGTCTGGCGATCGCAAATGGTCATGAAGTGCGTGTGTGGTCGCGTCGGGGTTCGCAAACACTGGCGGAGGTCATACAAGGTGCGGATATTGTCCTTTCGGCTGTTTCGATGAAGGGCGTGAGAACCATAACCTCTCAACTACAGTCTTTACCCGTTTCCCCAAAGACTATTTTTGTGACCGCGACGAAGGGCTTAGACCCAGAAACGACTTGTACGCCGTCACAAATTTGGCAAGAAGCTTTAAGCGCTCATGCTGTGGTTGTCCTCTCTGGTCCCAATTTATCTAAAGAAATAGAACAGGAATTACCCGCTGCAACGGTTGTTGCTAGCAGTGTCATGACTGCAGCTGAGTTTGTGCAAATGGTGTTTTCTTCTGATCGTTTTCGGGTTTACACCAATTCTGACCCCTTGGGAGTGGAACTGGGGGGGACACTGAAGAATGTGATGGCGATCGCCGCTGGTGTATGTGATGGTTTGCAGTTGGGAACCAACGCCAAAGCCGCCTTAGTTACCCGTGGGCTGACAGAAATGGTTCGCATCGGTCTTCACTGGGGTGCGAAGATGGAAACATTTTACGGTTTGTCCGGCTTGGGCGATTTGTTAGCAACTTGTAACAGTCCCTTGAGTCGCAATTACCAAGTTGGCTACCAGTTGGCTGGTGGTAAAACACTAGCAGAAATTCTCGCTCATTTAGAAGGAACAGCTGAGGGAGTTAATACGACTCAGGTTTTAGTGCAGCGAGCTAAGCAGCAAAATATTCCTATGCCAATTACCGAACAAGTTTATCGTTTACTTCAGGGTGAAATCACACCGCGACAAGGGCTTTTAGAACTGATGCTGCGAGATAAGAAGCCGGAGTAGGGGAGCAAATCAATTCAAAATTCGCATTCAGGAGAAATTCAAAATGAGGAGTCTCTTCCTCATCCCGCTCATCCTCCTCGTCTTTCCTACACCCTAACCACAGAACTAATCATTTTTGAAGGAAAATTAGTAAATCTTCAGGAAAGTACCTAGACAGCGATGTAGATATGACTATCCATATAAAAACAGGACTTTTCACTGATATATGATTATACTTTGCTTCCTAAGCGACAGTCAAAATATGTAAAGGTTCAAATCTTTATTAAGTCATTTGCACTTTTTATCGCCCAGTAGGGAATTTGAATAGCTATTGGTTCATGGGAAAGCTACTGCAACCGAGCCTTCGGAGGCACTGTGTTAACAAAAACCAGTAAAGGTTTTTTGAAAAAAAAACCTAAAGGTCACCCTCTACCGTGTTAGTTCTTGAAGAATCACGGGAACAATAGCAACAGTTGATTAGCTGAACGTCATCTATTGTTACCTGGAGCCATTGAGACGAATTTTTATGCCAGCAACATCTTTTTACGCAGATGCCGCTTACAATAGCAAACAGTCCCAGCAGGTCTTTGACCCGGAACTCACAATTGATGAAAGTGAGTTGCCGTCTTATGAACTGGAAGAACTGGAGATAGCTTCTGTTGACCCTGCAAGCTTAGCTACACCTAACCGACGCAGCACAGATTTAGTACGTCTATACCTTCAGGAAATTGGTCGCGTTCGGTTATTAGGACGGGATGAAGAAGTTGCAGAAGCTCAAAAAGTCCAGCGCTACTTGCGGATGCGGATACTTCTGTCTGACGTCGCCGAGCAAGGAGATCAAGTCATTGCACCATATCTGAGGCTGATTGAAACTCAAGAGCGTTTGGCATCGGCGCTGGGACATCGTCCTTCTCTTGAACGGTGGGCTCGTACTGCTGGTGTAGAACTGTTCGAGCTCAAGCAGATTATAGGACAAGGCAAACGGCGTTGGGCTGAAATTGCCAAGATAACTGTGGAAGAACTGGAGAAAATTCAAAGCAATGGACTCCAGGCAAAAGAACACATGATTAAGGCTAATCTTCGCCTCGTTGTCTCTGTTGCTAAGAAGTATCAAAATCGCGGTTTGGAATTGTTGGATTTAGTCCAAGAAGGGACTCTTGGTTTGGAACGAGCTGTTGAGAAGTTTGACCCAACTAAGGGTTATCGCTTCAGCACTTACGCTTACTGGTGGATTCGTCAAGGAATCACACGGGCGATCGCAACTTCTAGCCGTACTATCCGCCTCCCTGTTCACATTACAGAAAAGCTGAACAAAATCAAAAAAGCTCAGCGGAAAATTGCCCAAGAAAAAGGTCGTACCCCAACTTTAGAAGACCTTGCTCAAGAGCTAGACATGACACCTGCACAAGTGCGGGAAGTTCTTTTGCGCGTACCTCGTTCCGTTTCTTTGGAAACAAAAGTTGGTAAGGACAAAGACACAGAGTTAGGAGAATTACTCGAAACCGATAATATAACGCCAGAGCAGACGCTCATGCGAGAATCTTTACAAAAAGACTTGCACAATCTTCTGGCAGATTTAACGAGCCGTGAGCGCGATGTGATTCTGATGCGGTTTGGTTTGGCTGATGGTCATCCCTACTCATTGGCAGAAATTGGACGCGCTCTTGATTTATCACGGGAACGGGTACGGCAAATTGAGTCTAAAGCGTTGCAGAAGCTGCGTCAACCCAAACGGCGCAATCTCATCCGCGACTACTTGGAGTCTTTGAGCTAGTTAGTGAGCGTCAATAGTCAATTGTTACCAGTCAAAAAAAATTATACATTCTTAACAGAACACAAGATACCTGTTCTCAAAGACTTTTAACTTTGGACTGTTGACTAACTTGATCCCCGTTCCCAAAGCTTTCCACTAAACTTATGGCTAGTTATTTTCATCTAATTGCAGAGAGCTTTCCTAGCCCTTTTGCAGAACGTCTATCAGGGCGGGGATCGTACTTTTTTGCGTGGTCAAGGCTTTACCATCTACCTTGAAACATTTAGCAATTATTCTCAATACTGTTGGATTATTGCAAATTAGTCCAAACTTTTGCTATATTCGCAACTAATGGGCTTTGTTGAGAAAAATTAGTATGACAGTCTACACAGCAGCCTCACTAAAGGCAGAACTTAATGAACGTGGCTGGCGTTTAACACCCCAGCGCGAAGTCATTTTACACATTTTTCAAGAACTTCCGCAAGGAGAACACCTCAGTGCTGAAGACCTTTATGAAAGGCTAGAAACCGAAAACGAGGGAATTAGCCTATCGACTATTTATCGCACCCTCAAGTTGATGGCGCGGATGGGAATCTTGCGAGAACTGGAACTGGGAGAAGGACATAAACACTATGAACTCAATCAACCCTACCCCCATCACCACCATCACCTCATTTGTGTCAGGTGCAACACAACAATCGAGTTCAAAAACGACTCGATTTTAAAAATTGGAGCGAAAACTGCCCAAAAAGAAGGTTATCAGCTGCTGGATTGTCAGTTGACAATTCATGCTGTTTGTCCCAAGTGCCAAAGGGCACTCATGCCACTCTAGCACTTAGGTTTTACAATTCTGGAAAGCCTTTGCTTCAAAGACTTTGGAAAATACCAGCGGTCAGCTTACTGTCATGGGAGGTAGACAAACTGTTAGGTATCGATACTAGCAACATTCAAGCGGATACTAATAGCGTCCGCTTCTCACATCACTCAGACTGATACCGTAGAATTGTTGGGCTTGTCTAATAGCTTGCTTTGTCTCATCTCCCATCACACCGTTAAGAGAACCCTTGTAGAAGCCCTGATCGCGTAATCGTCTTTGAATCTCCAAAACATTGAAATCACTCTTGGAACCAGTATTGACCAAGCTGTATAATTTTGCTCGGGTCGTTGGACCAGCAATACCGCTTGAAGCGAGGTAATTATCTTCTTGAAAGCGCCGTACAGCATCTGCCGTGTTAGGACCGAAGTAAGCGTTTGGCTCTCCTTGTAGATATCCTGCCTTAATTAATTGTTCTTGAAGAACTCTCACAGCCTCACCACGGTCTCCTAGGCGGAGTTTGTCTCCAGCAATACGCGGTTTACTGGGTGCATCATCTCCATAACCGACACCAAGGGCTGGTAATTTTGCTAGCGTTGCTGATCCGACAACCCCATCAGGAGCTAAATTGTAAGTCTCTTGGAACCGCTTAACAGCATCTTCAGTAATGGGACCGTATATCCCTGTTGAGTTACCAGTGTAAAACCCTGCAATTCGCAATCGTTCTTGCAGAATTCTGACATCTTCACCTTCATCTCCTTTCTGGAGAAAGTTAGAACTGCGACGCTTGCTAGCTACTGAATTCTCCGTACTGGTTCTTGTAGCTTGGGGATTTTGGTCATTGGTTCTTCTA
The DNA here is from genome assembly GCF_963872035.1 of Scytonema sp. HK-05. NCBI lineage: Bacteria > Bacillati > Cyanobacteriota > Cyanophyceae > Nostocales > Scytonemataceae > Scytonema > Scytonema sp. HK-05. Next base: position 7,988 of record NZ_CAWMYC010000175.1, on the reverse strand, counting down.
GCTAGTGAAGTTTCAGTACTAACTCTTCTAGGTTGAGAATTTTCATCATTAGTTCTTCTGGCTTGAGACTCAGTACTCGTCTTCCGAGGTTGGGAAGCTTCAGTAGAGGTACGCCACCCCTCTAATTTTTGTACAGTCACAGATCCAGCAACACCGTTAACATCTAAGCCAGCAGCTGATTGGAAGCGGCGCACGGCATCTTGTGTCGAGGTGTCATAAACTTCAGTTATAGGAGCTTGATAAAAGCCTGTCCTTTTCAACTGTTGTTGTAGGTTTCTCACAGAAGGACCGCGATCGCCTTTTTCAAGTGCTAGCACACTGCTCACACTACTGATAATAGACAAGGCAATGGCTAGCGGTAGCATATATTTCCAAGCCCTACCAGACAACCGTGTCCAATCAGGTGCTGCTGTTTTCTTAAACAAATGGCTCAGAGAGATTAATTCACTGGGGGGTAGGTCCTCGTAGTCAGAAGCTACGTGCAGATACGCAAGATTCTCCATAGTTTTTTCTACACCACTTATTTTTCTTCAATCGCTGCTTCGGCTTGATGTACTATGTTTCGCAAAAGTTCCAGTGTTTGTATATTTACATCGTGCCATAAACTGCGCTTATGTGCTTCTAGTAATCTTTCAGCCATATCACGCAAAGCATAGGGGTTCTTTTGCTCAATGAATTCCGACACAACTGGGTCAAATAAATACGTCTGGGCTATCCCTTCGTACATATAGTCTTCCACACATTTTGCCGTAGCATCGTAAGCAAATAAATAATCAACCGTCGCCGCCATTTCAAAAGCACCCTTGTAACCGTGGCGCATCACTCCTGCAATCCATTTAGGATTCACCACGCGAGAACGATACACCCGTGCGATTTCTTCTTTGAGTTGGCGGATTCGTGGTTGAGCAGGAATCGAATTATCACCAAAATAGGTTTGGGGATTTTCTCCTCGTAGACTACGTATCGCAGCTGTTAAACCACCCTGAAATTGATAGTAATCATCAGAATCGAGCAAATCGTGTTCGCGATTGTCTTGATTTTGTAACACTATCTGCATTTGTTGCAACCGCATTTCAAACGCTTCTGGCGCGGAACGTCCTTGTTGAAGGGATGAGGGGGATGAGGAAGATGAGGGGGATGGGGGGGATGAGGAAGTAATTTCTCCCCCTGCTTCCCCTACTCTTCCTGATGTGTAGGCATAGGAACTCCAGTTGATGTAAGCACGAGCTAAATCTTGGTCATCAGTCCAGTTTTGTGATTCAATTAAACCTTGGAGTCCTGCACCGTAAGCACCTGGTTTAGAACCAAAAATACGGTAGCGCGATCGCACTCTTGCTTCTGGTAAACTTAAACCAAGTTTGGTCCAAAAATCAGTCTCCTGTCGAACTTGTACTGCAAGAGGATTTTCCTCTGGTGGTTCATCCAAAGCCGCCACGGCTTGCACAGCCGAATCGAACAAATCAATCAAGTTGGGAAAAGCATCTCTAAAAAAACCAGAAATTCGTAACGTCACATCCACACGCGGACGCCCCAAAACAGAAAGCGGCAAAATTTCAAAATCTACTACCCGTCGCGCCGCACCATCCCATACAGGTTGCACACCAAGTAAAGCCAGCGCCTGAGCAATATCATCACCCCCAGTCCGCATCGTGGCAGTTCCCCACACAGTTAATCCTAGTGTTTTAGGATACTCGCCTTGCTCTTGCGCGTAGCGTTCAATGAGTGCCTCAGCCGCTTTTCTACCAACATCCCAAGCACTTTCCGTCGGTACAGCACGGATATCTACAGAATAAAAATTTTTACCAGTTGGCAGAACTTCCGGACGCCCCCGCGTGGGTGCGCCAGCGGGGGCACTAGGGACATAGCCGCCATCGAGTCCACGTAACAAGTTAGTAATTTCTTCGTGAGTTTGTAGTAAAGAAGGCAGAAGCTTGGTGCGTATCCAGTTAAGGACGTTTCTGAGTTCTGAGTTCTGAGTTCTGAGTTCTGAGTTCTGAGTTCTGAGATTTTCTACGATTTCGGCGGCTTGTTCTTCTAATACTTCGACAGCATCGCCGACAGTGCGACAGGTGTGTTGAGTTTTGTCAGCTAAAAGCTGAATATCTTGAATTGATAACTCAGTACTGAAATCAGCAGTGAGTGGATCAAAATCTAAGTTCAAATCTTGAGCCAAAGCACGGGTAAATCCAATATGATGGCGATTGGGAAGACGGGCGATCGCCACAATTAAATCTCGCAGTTGTCGCCCTTGAGGACATTGCCCAAAAATATGCAATCCATCGCGGATTTGAGCTTCCTTCAATTCACAAAGATAACCATCAAGCGAAGGTAAAACTGACAAGTCAAACGTTGAATCAGAAGAATCTTGTTTTCGCGTTAAACCTTTTGCTTTATACTTTAATTCCAAATCCAAGAAAAGATTTTCTTTGACAACCAGTTCGCGGATGCGATCGCCTATGATTGGCAAACGAGAGGGATCTAAACTTTCCGCTTCATAATACTCATCAATCAAATTTTCCAACTCATGCAAAGAACCATAAAGTTCCGCACGAGTTAGAGGCGGCGTCAGATGATCCACAATCACCGCTTGAGCGCGACGTTTAGCCTGCGAACCTTCACCAGGATCATTTACAATAAACGGATACAAATGGGGAAGAGCTCCCAAAGCCACCTCAGGATAACATTGACTCGACAAAGCCACACTTTTACCCGGAAGCCATTCCAGATTTCCATGCTTCCCTACATGAACCACAGCATCAGCGCCAAAACATTCCCTCACCCAATAATAAAAAGCTAAATAATCATGAGTTGGTTCCAAATCCGGCGCATGATAATTCAAACTTGGATCAACATCATACCCCCGCGCTGGTTGAACTCCCACAAAAATGTTACCGAACTGAATTCCCGAAACAGGAAACGAAGAGGGAAAATTAAAACCTTCTTTTCTTTCTTCCTTGGCGTCCTTTGCGTCTTGGCGGTTCATTTCAAAAACACTTCCCCACCTTGCGCCAATTCCTTTTTGCACAGCTTCCGGTAACAAACCAAAGTACTCCTCATACTCCTCTACAGAAACACCTTGCAGCACCGGACGCAACTCTCTACCTTCCGGATCATTCGTCACCCCAGCCGTGAGACACTCAATCAACTCATCCCCAGTACTAGGTATATCTTCCACCCCATACCCAGCCAACTGCAAAGCCTGAAGAATTTCCACACAACTGGCTGGCGTATCCAATCCTACACCATTAGCTAAGCGTCCATTACGAGTCGGGTAATTTGCCAAAATCAGCGCCACCCGACGTTCTTCAGGAGGCTTAGAACGCAGACGCACCCAATTAGCAGCTAAAGAAGCGACAAACTCAATGCGCGAGCTTACTGGTTCATAAACCACCACATCAGTTTCCAAAGACGAACTGCTACTTTGTACCGCCTTAAAAGACACAGCACGAGAGATGATGCGCCCATCCACTTCTGGAAGCGCCACATTCATCGCCATATCGCGGGGTGAAAGCCCTTGAAATTGCAACTCCCACTGCAGAAGCGCACCACCGCTAAGGATAACTTGCAACACCGGCACATCCAATTTTTGCCACAAATCAACCTGCGGTGTTTCTGTTTCCAAACGCGCCAGAGAAAAACTCGTGGTATTCAGCAGCAGTGCAATTTGCTGCTTATCCTTGGGTTGAAAAAACTCGCACAATTCAGTTTGAACATCAACATCACGCAAAGAAGAAACAAAAACCGGCACTGGCGTTAGATTTCGCTTTGCCAAAGCATCGCACAAAGCATCTATCACCTTGGTGTTTCCTGCTAGATAATGAGCACGGTAGAAAAGAATTCCTACTTTAGAGGCGAGAGGCTGAGGAGATGAGGAGGATAAGGAGGATGAGGGAGATGAGGAGGAAACTCTAATGCTTGAATTTTGAATTTTGAATTTTGAATTGATTTCTCCCCCTGCTCCCTCATCTCCCTCATCTCTCATTTGCCATCCATAAAGCCCCACGCGCGGAACAACCTGGGGAGGTGAAGGATTAAAAGAAGTTGAAAAGCAAGTATCGGCGATAAACTGGAGAGCATTGAGAATATTTTCTACTCCGCCTTCGTTAAAGTAGCGCCACACCTGATTAACAGTACTCAAAGGTAGAGTAGAGTGAGAGATTAAATCGGGGTCTATAGCGTCATCCCCTGGCATTACAATTAGGGTTGTACCATTACGTTGGACGATTTCCTGCACAACTTCTAAACCATAAGCCCAGTAAGAACGCCCTCCTAACAGGCGGAGAATAATTACTTGAGCAAATTCTAAAACTTTTTCAACATAGTCATCAATACTTACTTGTTGCTGCAATTGCAGTAGGTTCGCAACTCTTAAAGCAGGAAATGTCGTGGGTAATTTCGGTACAGCCGCCGCCAAAGTTTGAATATCGGTATCAGCAGACGTAAGAAACACTATGGGAGCAGGGGTTTGTTCTAGAAAAATTAAGCCTTCCGATTGAGGGTTCCATCCACCCGATGTGGCATTAATACGATGCATAATCCTGTATTACCGTCTTAAACTGTTGGTTACAACACAGTACAAATTTTTGAGCAATAGCACAAAGCCCCTTTCACTTTTATTTTTAACAATGCCTAGTTCTCGCGATTTGAGCTTTTCTCGAACCTTGCCTAGTAATGTTTTTGATCAGCTTGGGGAATTCTTGCAGCAGATGGCTCAACAAGCAGTGGGAAAGGCGGCTTTGGTACTTACAGAAGCTGTGTTGACACCGATTGATCTACCCCAAGAATGGCAAATACAACGGTTTACCGTGGTGGTTTCTGAACAATTTAGTGCGCTGCTTGTGGGTTCGCCAGAGGAGCAGGGGAGCGAGGGAGTGAGGGAGCGAGGGAGTGAGGTAGCGAGGGAGCGAGGGAGCGAGGGAGGAGGGGAGCAGGGGGAGCAGACTTTTGACTCAGCATTCAGCAACGCCACTGACTACAATGGGAACTCCAACGGACAGTTGCAGGCTCCTCACCTTAAGTCGTCAGACTTGTCCACAGCGCTGGCTCCTCAATGGGAACCAGAGGAGGCGAAAAACTTCTCAGCACTTAATGTGGAATTGACGTTTGATCCAGAAGCGATCGCCTCCTTCGTTTTGAACTTGAGAGATTTGTTTGAGCGAGATTCCTATACCTACCAAAAGCTTGAACAATATCGTCAAGTTCCCGCTCCTAATGATGGCACGCTTCAAAGTCAATTCTCACTTTTGTTATTAAAGTATTTTTTGCCACAAGCAAACCATGAGGTGGTACAATCATCATCCCCAACTTATCCTCACATTTCTGTCTGTCAACCTGTGCAACATGCTCTGAATAAACAGATTGCTCAAGAACGACTGTTAAATCAGGTCACAAGTCAAATCCGTAAAACTCTAGATTTGCCTGTGATTATGGCAACAGCAGTTGCACAAGTACGAGAGTTTTTGGAATTAGACAGGCTTGTCGTTTACAAATTTGAGGAATCAACAGTTAAGACTCAACACTCAACAACCTCCCCATTCCCATCTCCACAACTTTCCATCTCCACACCTTTGCATCTCCACAACTTTCCATCTCCACACCTTTGCATCTCCACACCTTTCCAAACACACCAGCAAGAATTACCCGACAAAGGAGGCTGCATTGTCTACGAAGTCCGGGCTGACGATGATATTCCATCGGTGTTGAATTATAAGGAAAAAAATTGTTTTGCACAGATACCCCGATGTTGGGAAAAGTATCGCCAAGGCTTTACGTTGGCTGTGGATGATGTAGAAAAAACTTATGCTCTAGAAGAGTGTTTGTTACATTTTTTAAGGAAAGCTAAAGTCAGGGCAAAGTTAGCTTCCCCAATTGTGTATGAGGATAAACTTTGGGGGCTATTGATTGCTCATCAGTGCAATACTCCTCGCCACTGGAGTGAAAGTGAGAAAAATTTGCTGAGTTCTGTGGCTGAACAACTGGCGATCGCCATTCATCAAGCAGAATTAATGCGATCGCTCACTCAAGAAAAACAAACTCTTGAGCAACGAGTTGTTGAGCGCACAATGGCGCTTCACGACGCCCTAGAAGCCGCAGAAGCCGCCAGCCGTCTAAGAAGTGAATTTCTTGCCACCATTAGCCATGAATTGCTCACACCTCTAACTTACGTCATCGGCATGTCTTCCACTTTGTTACGCTGGTCTTTTGGTGAGTTGAGTCAGCGTCAACGTGATTATATCCAAACTATCCACGATAGTGGAGAACATTTACAAGACATGATTAATGATATCCTCGATTTATCCCAAATTGAGGCAGGCAAGGCTGTTTTAAACATTACAGAATTTTCATTGATAAACATAGCTCAATCCACAATCAACGAGCTCAAAGAAAAAGCAACAAGCCAGCGAGTTAATCTCAACCTGGATGTGCAACTTAACCCGCAGCAAGACATATTTACTGCTGATGTCAGGCGAGTGAAACAAATTGTCTGGAATCTGTTAACTAATGCTATAAAATTTACACCAGAAGGCGGCAATGTCACTTTACGTCTTTGGGTAGAAGACGAAACCGCAGTATTTCAAGTAGAGGATACTGGCATAGGCATTCCAGAAGAACAATTGTCCCTACTGTTTGAGAAATTCCATCAACTCGATACACCTTACCGCCGTCGTTACGGAGGAACCGGGCTGGGTTTGGCTTTAACGAAACAACTTGTAGAACTCCACCGGGGTCGAATTGAAGTAGAATCCACCGTAGGCGCTGGCTCAGTATTCACTGTTTGGATACCAGCCTAGCCACAGTAACGCCTGCTATGGTGGGGGATTTAAAAGAGCCACCAACGCTCTGGGGGTGCTCTTGGTGTGGTGTTTCCCCCGGAGGATGAAACTGATAACTGATAACTGATAACTGATAACTGGTAACTGTTAAAGCCTGTGCTAGAACTTTACGGGTAGCGAATCGAACCCTTTGAGGAGCAGAGTTGTATGTTTTGTTGAAATAGCTTGTTTATCCGGATCGAAGCTGAGATTTGGTAGTCTTCTAAGTAATGTGGCTAAGCAAATAGTTAACTCCATGCGAGCTAAAACAGATCCCAGACAAAAGTGAATGCCTGAACCAAACCCAAGGTGTTCGTTGGGCGATCGCGTAATATCGAAAACGGACGGTGAGTCAAACTTCTGGGGGTCATGATTCGCCGCCCCAAGCCCCAGTGCAATGACGCTACCCGCCGTGATGTCCTTACCGCCAATCGTCAGGTCTTGTTTGGCAATCCGAAAGAAAAAAGGAACCGAGGTATCGAAACGGATTATTTCTTCGACAGCGGAATTGATCAGAGTCGGATTTTTTTTCAGTTTTTGCAGTTGCTCCGGATGAGTCAGCAGTGCATTCACCCCATTGGAAATCAGGTCTGTGGTAGTCAACAGACCTGCATTTAAGATCTGAATGCATAGAGATGGGAGTTCCTCAAGATTAAATCCCTGCTCTTCGTAAGCCACGGTTAGCAGGCTAATCATGTCAGTTCCGGGTTGCCGACGTCGTTGTTCAATCAGTTGCCTGATGAGTGCAGAAAACTGTGCGGCAGCCAGATCTGCCTTGCGTGCAAATTCTTCAATATTTGAGCCGCCCAGTACGCCAAAAAATGTGGTAATATCCATTGCCCATTCGATGAACTTCGCTCTGTCGGTTTCTGGCACGCCAAATATCTTAGTAAGAATGACCGTTGGTAGTGGTACCGACAAATCGGATACAACATTCATGCCGCCGTAATTTTGAACGTTATCCAACAATTGCTCCGTGGTGTTCTCGATAATGGATCGCCAGCTTTCCAAAGCACGTGTTGTAAATCCCTGATTGGCTAACTTCCGCAGTTCGGTGTGCTCAGGTGGATCTTTCTCAACGATCATTTTTGATATCAGATTAAGGAAATTCTGGATCTCTTTGACCGGAAAACGAGACGCAAGCCCCTGGCTTTAGACATGGGGATAAGTCGCCAG